>DASYPC010000279.1:0-1770 GCA_036007105.1 Burkholderiales bacterium
ATACTCTAGCCGCGTCATCGATGCGTCCGCGCCTTGCAAGCAGCGATGCTGCATCATGCAGGACGAATGCGCCGTTGCCGAATCCGCGCCTGACGAGAGGCAGGGCATCGCGAAAGGCAGATTCTGCCTCCTCGAGGTGACCCGATTCCATCAAGGCTGTCGCATAGTTGCGCACCGACATGCCGTTGCCGTACTGGGTCGTTGAAGCGCGCACGCGAGAGGTCGGCTCGCGCAGCATCTCGACGGCCCGCTCAGGGTATCCGGCGGCGACTTCGAGATCGGCCAGCAGGCTTAACGCAATCAACTCGTCGGCGTCGCCGCTCATCTCGCGGGACAGCTCTAAGTAGGCGACGTAGTGCTCGCGCGCTTCCTTCGGCTGGCCGATGTTATCGAAATACAGGCCGGCCACGTTGTGGTAGCCCGCGCGCAGTCGCGGCGGCCACGACGGATCGACCAATCGTTTCGCCTCGGCAAGCGCGCGGCGCGCCTCGTCGAACCGGTGGGCAAGCAAGGTTGCATATAAGAGCTGGTGCCACCCCAGGAATTCACCCACCGGATCATGCGCGTCGCGATACAGCGCGATTGCCCGGTGCGCGTCCTGAGCGGACGTGTCGAGCGACGCTGCGATGCCTTGCTCGGCGCACGCAGCCCAGAAGCGGGCAGCATCCGCCGTTGGAATGGAGGCGTCGATCCTCGGCTTCAGCGCCTTGCACCACTGCCAGCCTTCCCATTGCAACCCGACGTTCGTGAGGAAGCTCCGACCTGTTCCCGAAGCCCCGACGAGCGCGATCGCGATGCGCAGATCGCCATCGGGTCCGCTTGCCCAATGAAACGCGCTCCGAAGATTGTCGAGATCTGCGCTCAGCCGCCCCAGCTGATCGCCCGGCAGCGTGCCGGCACCAATCATGTCCCGATAAAAGCGCTCGAACAATGACAGCGTGACCTCCGCATGCCGGCGAAGCATCGGCAGCGTTTGCCCGCGCGCAGCCAAACGCTCGAGTGCGAAGGCTCGCGTCGTCTCCAGCATGCGGTAGCGAGCGCTTCCGCCTTCTGCGATGACCAGCGACTTATCGACGAGCGCACCCAAATGATCGAGGACCGCCCATTCGTCGATCTCGGCATCGCTTGCCAGCTTCTGCGCCGACTCCAGGGAGAAGCTGCCGGCGAACACGCCGAGCGCATCGAAGATTCTCTGTTCCGGATCCGACAGCAGGCCGTAGCTCCACTCCAGCGCCGCGCGCAGCGTCTGGTGCCGACGCAACGCCAGGCGCGAGCCTGCGGTCAGGAGGCGGAAGCGTTCATCGAGCCGATCGCGCACGCCCTCCACGCCGAGGAGCGGCACGCGCGCAGCCGCCAGCTCGATCGCTAGCGGAATGCCGTCGAGCCGCCGGCAGATGTCTACCACCGCGGCGACGTTGGCATCGCTCACGAGAAATCGCGGCTCGAGCGCCTGCACGCGTGCGGCAAGAAGTTCGACCGCGCCTGCCTCACGCGCCCGCTCCGGCGTGACCTCGATCGGCAGCGACAGCGCGCCGAGCCGATAGACGTGCTCGTCCGGATGCCGCAACAGCTCCTGGCTGGTAGCGAGAAGGTGCACGCGCGGTGCACCCTTGCGCAAGGCCGCGACCACTTCGTCCACCGCCTCCAGCAGGTGCTCGCAATTGTCGAGCACCAGCAAAAGACGGCGATCGGCTAACGCCTGCACCGTGAGCTCGAGCGCGATACCCGGGTCGCCCGTCACCAGCCCGATCGCGCGGGCGACCGTCACGG
>DASYPC010000280.1:0-4225 GCA_036007105.1 Burkholderiales bacterium
GGCCAAGCGCCTGCTGGAGCTCGCCGCCGCCGACAGCCGTCGCATCGAAGGCCTTGGCCGCGCCGCGACGTCCGCGCTGGAAATCCATCGCGCCCTTCAGCGCCAGCCACTCGCTACGGCCGCGTCGCTGGCAGCCGCAACCAAGCTCACTCCGGCAACGGTCAACAAAGCCCTGGCACATCTGGAACGCGTTGGCATAGTGACCGAGCTGACGCGCAAGCAGCGCGGACGGGTGTTCAGTTACGCACGCTACGTCGCAATCCTCAACGAGGGCATGGCGCTGCCCGACGCAGGGAGTAACGGTCTAACTTACGCGGATGCGACGGCGGGACGATGAGCACGCGCCTTCGATGACCTCCAAACCCACGGGCACCGTCACCCTCCTCTTCAGCGACATCGAGGACTCGACGTCCCGGCTGGCGGAGCTGGGCGCAGAACAATATAACGAAGCACTCGAAGAACATCGCCGCATCCTCCGCGATGCGGTTGCCAAGCACGCCGGCCATGAATTCGGCGCTGCCGGCGATGCTCTGTTCATCGCCTTTGGCAGCGTCCAGGACGCGATCCGCAGCGCGGTCGCCGCGCAAAGTTCGCTGAACGATCATGCCTGGCCGGGCGGCCGGCCGCTGCGCGTGCGGATGGGCCTACACACCTGCGAAGCGATAGCTACCGCGGACGACTACGTCGGCATCGGCGTCCACCGCGCCTCGCGCATCTGCGCCGCCGGCCACGGCGGGCAGGTCCTGCTCTCGCAGACGACGCACGACTTGCTCACCGAAGCCTTTGGATTCGCCGTGCGCGATCTGGGCGAGCACCTATTGAAAGGCTTGCCCGAGCCGGAGCGGCTCTACCAGCTCCTCGATCCCCGCCTGCAAAGCGACTTCCCGCCGCTGCGCACCGCACGCAAGCGGCGGTTGAATCTTCCCTTCGAAGGCACGCGTCTCGTCGGCCGCGCGCGCGAGCTCCGCGCGATCGGCGAAACGCTGCGGCGTCCGGACATTCGCCTGTTGACGCTGACCGGCCCCGGCGGCATGGGAAAGACGCGCCTGTCGGTGCAGGCCGCTGAAGATCTTGCCGGCGACTTCGCGCACGGCGTGTTCTTCGTGCCGCTCGCCGCGATCGACGATCCTGCCCTCGTGTTGCCGGCGATCGCGCAGGCGCTGGGCGTGAGCGCGGCCGCCGGCCAGTCGCTGTCGGCCTTTCTTGCCGAGAAGACGATCCTCATCGTTCTGGACAACTTCGAGCAGGTGATCGGCGCAGCCTCGGAGCTCGCGTCGCTGCTCGCGCAGGCGCCGCGGGTCAAGTGCCTCGTCACCAGTCGCGAAGCGCTACACCTGACCGGCGAGCGCATCTATCCCGTGTCCCCGCTCGCGCTGCCGGAAGTGCGGCGGTTACCTTCGCTCGCGGCGCTCGCCGAATGCGAATCGGTCGCGCTCTTCGTCGAGCGCGCCAAGGCGGTCGCACCGGAATTCGTTCTGACCGAGGACAACGGGCAAGCGGTCGCGGAAATCTGTCTGCGCCTGGACGGATTGCCGCTGGCGATCGAGCTTGCCGCAGCGCGCACGCGTCTGCTCTCTCCGGCGGCGATGGTCAAGCGCCTGCCCGAGCGGCTGAAGCTGCTGGCGGGCGGCGCGCGCGACGCGCCGGAACGCCAGCAGACTATCCGCAACGCGATCGCATGGAGTTACGACCTGCTCGACGAGGGCGAGCGCGATCTCTTCGCGCAGCTCGGCGTCTTCGCGGGCGGATTCACGCTGGAAGCGGCGGAGGCCGTGTGCGAAGCCTCGCTCGATGCGGTGGCCGGTCTCGTCGACAAGAGTCTGGTGCGACGCGAGGACGAGCGCCTCGGCATGCTCGAGACGATCCGCGCCTTCGCGCTCGAAAAGCTCGCCGAGCGCGATTTCGCCGACGCCGTTCGCGATCGGCATGCGGCGTATTTCGAAGCGCTCGCCGAATCTGCGTTCGAGCGGCGCGGCGAGCGGGAGAAGCAATATCTCGATCTCCTCGAGAGCGAGCACGACAACCTGCGCGCCGCGCTCGATCGGCTGCGCGCGAGCGCGCCGGAGCGCTTCCTCAAGCTTGCCGGCGCGCTCGGCTGGTTCTGGCATCTGCACTCGCACTTCGCCGAGGGTCGCGCGTATCTCGCCGAAGCGCTCGCCAAGACGTCCGCGCGCGATCAGATCCGGGCGCGCGCGCTGGCCGCCGCGGGAGAGCTGGCCGCGTGGTCGGGCGATCTTCCCGCTGCCCGCGCGTCGATCGAGAACGCAGAGATGATCTGGCGCGCTACCGGCCGCGACCGCGAGATCGGCCTCGCGCGGCTCCAGCTCGGCTGGGGATGTTTCTTCGGCGGCGACGACCAGACCGCGCGGGAATGCATGGAAGAGAGCCTGCGCATCGCCCGATTGGTGGAAGAGCGGCCGTTCATCGATCGTGCGCGGGTCGGGTTGATGCAGGTGCTGGTGGGCATCGGCGAGCTCGACATAGTCGAGCCGATGGCGCGCGAAGCGCTCGCCGACGCGGAGCGCCAGGGCGATGTCAACTCCGCGCACTTCGCGCAGCACTTTCTCGCCGATTGCGCGCTGATCCGCGGCGACTGTGCGACGGCCGGACCGCGCTACAGGCGCGCGCTGGAGTTGGCGCTCGAGCTCGGCGATCGCTCGGAAACCTCGTACGAAATCCAGGGCGTCGCGATGGCCGCCGTCGGAATGTCGTCGCCGTCGCGCGCGCTTCGGCTGGGCGGCGCAGCGGCTTCCGTGTTCGACGCGCTGGGCATCGATTACACGGGGGTGCGCTTCTGGAACGCGCTGCTCGATCGCTGGCTCGGGCGCGCCCGCGCCGAGCTCGGCGCCGATGCGGCCGAGGCCGCGTGGCAGGAAGGGAGGCGAATGGATTTCGAGAGCGCGGTGGAGGAGGCGCTGGGGGAGGATGCGTAGCGGTTGACGTCATTCCCGCGAAGGCGGGGATCCAGTGACTTTGCGGCGTTTGACGACGCTGGGTTCCCGCGTTCGCGGGAACGACGATCGTGAGCGAGGTCGGCGGGAGAGCCGAGTCTGACCCTGCTTTGGATAGGCCGTTCGGCTGATATCGGGAAGCGCGACTGGGCATACGCTCTGTTTGGACGTTTGCCCGTACCAGTCCTCAGCAAGATTGCCATATTTGAATCGGGGTGCCCCGGCTATTACCTACAGTCGGGAGCTTTCGCCATATACCTATGTGGCCTTTTGTATGGGCCTGATGTAATATTCCGATGGCGACAGCGCGATTCGATTGGAATCCGATCAAGGATCGCGAGAATGAGCTGAAGCACGGCGTCGGATTCGCTCAGGCTCAATTGGCGTTTGCGGATCCACACTGCGTAATCGCCGAGGACCTGGAGCATAGCGAACACGAGCCGCGATTCTTCTGCTTCGGCAGAGTCGGACGCGGCGTCCTTACCGTTCGCTTCACTTATCAATCCGGCATTATCCGAATACTCGGCGCCGGTTACTGGCGAAAGGGCAAACACATTTATGAGCGCGAAAATCAAATACACCGATGAGCCACTAGGCAAGTCCAGGGTAGTGCCGAACTTCCTGCCGGCGCCCGAGGATCTCGTGTTTCGGGAAGATGGAGTAAAGGTCACGCTGGCTCTAAGCAAGCGCAGCGTCGAGTTCTTCAAGCGGGAGGCCGCAAAACACAACACCCAGTATCAACGCATGATTCGTCGGCTACTCGATGCGTATGCAGAGCATCATGCGCGACCTCGAGACTCTCGCGGAAGCAAGGCGCGGCTCCGACGAACTGGTTAGCGTCTCTCCCGCCGAACCGCTTCGCGCAAGCGAACTAGGAACAATGGAGTTGCCGGATCCCGTCGAGGGGTCGTCAAACGTCGCAACGTCACTGGATCCCCGCCTTCGCGGGGATGACGGGTCAGCGGGAAAGTCGAGTCTGACCCTACTTTTTCTAGCGGATTTCAACCGCACCGTTCACCGTGACGTGAAGCTCTTCGTTCTGCACGACAAGGTTACTCAATTGCAGCCCGCGCACGACGATTGCGTAGGGGGCTGTCCTAGCCGGGGCCGTCAGGGCCCGCACCGCTTCGAGGACGTCGATGTGCAGCCGTGAGAGCGAATTGGCGCCGATCAGGTTTTGCAATGCCGCCGCGACCATCGGCTTGTCCGCGGCTTCCAGGCGCACATCTTCCAGGGCAGCTTGCTGCGCGCGCAGGACAGGCCGGGCCGAGAGC
>DASYPC010000281.1:0-2160 GCA_036007105.1 Burkholderiales bacterium
CGCAGCGTGTGCTCCGGTTTGCCGTGCCGTTCGAGCAGATCGAGCACAGCGCTCTGCACTGCAGGACTTCCGCTGTAGAACGTCGGACGGAATGCATCGAGCCAGTCGACGAATGCCGCCGGGTCGAAGCCGGCAGTACAGACAATGCCGCCGCCTGCGCCCAGCGTCGGAAAGACGTCGCGCCGGATGCCCATGCCGGCGAACAACGGCGCAACAGAGAGGCACCGATCGGCGCTGGTGATCTGCATGCAGCGCGCCATTGTCAGGGCCGATCCGACCACGTTGCGACACGTCAAAGGCGCTGCCTTCGGCAACGCGGTCGTTCCCGACGTGTGCAACACGAGCACGACGTCCTCGGCCGCCGGGGGCACCGAACGCGCGACCGCGCCCGGTCCGGGTGAGGAAATCTCGATGGTCCCAGCGGGATCGGCGGGCGAAAATGCAAGCCTGACGATCCCCACCGCAAGTGACTCTGCGACCCGAAGCAGCGGCGAGACTTCACCTTCGGGGACGATCAGCGCATCGATACGCAGCGTCTTCAGGAGGTGCCGCGACGATGTCTCGTCGCTCGCCGGATTGAGCGGCGCGCACGTCGCGCAGTCGGTCGCCGCGAGCAGCACCACGGCCATCTCGGGCCCGTTGGGCAGTGCGACACCGATGCGACTGCCGCGTCCAAGGCCGAACGTCGCCAGCGACCGTACCGTGCGCTCGACCTCGCGCACCAACGCCGCGAACGTGAGTGGCGGGCGTCCCGGCGCGAGCAACGCGAGCGCGCTCGGACTGCGTCGGGCCCGACGCGCGATGAGCGCCATCAGCGTGGCGGGCATCTGCTCGAGGCTGCAGTCGCGATCGAAGGTCACGAGGACTGCGAGTCCCGCGAAGCCTGGCGCGACACGATACGCGTCGGCCCGGCACCGTCGCCGCTCGCCGCGAGTGCGGAATCCGTATCGTATGCGAGCTTCACACAGCCGATTTCAGACGTTCTCGCCAGTACCCCGGGTGCCGCGCGGTATGCGCGAAAGCAATGACGACGACCTCGGCGGCATCCGCGCGCACGATCACAGCGTAAGGAAAGCGCCTAAGCAGCAGGCGCTTCACGCCGCGGGCACCTGCTGCGCGTGACACGGGTATCAAGGGAACAAGCTCCTCTTCGAGCAAATCGAGCGCCGCTTCGACGGCTTGCTCGAATTCCGCCCCGAGTCCTGGGCGCTCCTTCTCGTACCACGCCGCGGCCTCTGCGACCTCCTCGGCCGCGGCCGCGTGGATACGGATGCGCCGCATCAGGAGCGGCTCATGCGTGCCCGCATGCGACGGCGCAATTCCTCCCGGTCAATCAGCTCCGCGGTGCCGAAATCGATCTCCGCCAGTCTGCGGAGGATTTCCGCATCCCATGCCGACTCCGAATCCGGATCAGCCGGGCCGTCGAGGCTTGCGACTAGACTGTGCGCCAGCTCCGCGCGCTCGGCTTCCGAAAGACTCAGCGCATCAGAGCGCACCTTCTCCAACGTCGCGCTACCCATGTCGGCCTCCATGCAATGAACTGCACCACATTGCTAAGCATAGCAAATCGGCTCAGATATCGACCACCGTTACTCTGATCTCCATGCTGGCTAGATGCTGGAGCGGTGCGCACGTCGCGCAGTCGGTGGCCGCGAGCAGCACCACGGCCATCTCGGGCCCGTTGGGCAGTGCGACACCGATGCGACTGCCGCGTCCCAGGCCGAATGTCGCCAGCGATCGTACCGTGCGCTCGACCTCGCGCACTAACGCCGCGAACGTGAGTGGCGGGCGTCCCGGCGCGAGCAACGCGAGCGCGCTCGGATCGCGTCGGCCCCGGCGCGCGATGAGCGCCATCAGCGTGGCGGGCATCTGCTCGAGGCTGCCGTCGCGAACGAAGGTCACGATGACTGCGATTCCCGCGAAGCCTGGCGCGGCACGATAGGCGGCGGCCCGGCGCCTTTGCCGCTCGCGGCGAGTACGGAATCCATATCGTACGCGAGCTTCACAGCCAATCGTTGTAGCGACGATTCGCCGATATTCAGTTCGTCCTCCGCACCCATCGACTCACGCAAGAATTGCATTAAACTTCGCTCCTGGCAATGATCCAACAAAACGTTGCGCCGCGAGCAAGTGACGGCGCATTAATTCTGGCCAGTCTGG
>DASYPC010000282.1:0-2110 GCA_036007105.1 Burkholderiales bacterium
TCGAACTCGCTGTACGCGACCGGCTGGACCTGGGTCGCGGTCACGTAGATATCGCGCAGCCACAGCACGCCGAGGATCGCGAAAATGACGTACCAGAGGTTGAACCAGGTTTGGCGTTCCATGAACCTCTCCCATCGCTAACACTACCACTTCGCGGAGCGGTTGGCCCGAACTTGACGTCGGTCAATGGACCCCGCCGGCGCAGGGTTCAAAATCGGACCATGACCGGTGCAACGCTTCGGACAACCACGTCGCCGGAAACGGATGCACCGGGACTCGACCAGGCGCGGCTCGTCGCGGCGCTCTCGAATCCTTCGGTCTTCGGGCCGGGCTGCACCCGCATCGAGCGGATGGAGACGCACATCTCCTACGTGTTCCTGACCGGGCGCTACGCGTACAAGATCAAGAAGGCGGTCGACTTCGGCTTTCTCGATTTCACGACGCTCGCGGCGCGGCGCGCGTTTTGCGAGGAGGAGTTGCGGCTCAATCGCCGGCTCGCACCGGCACTCTACCTCGACGTGGTGCCGATCACGGGCAGCGTCGACGCCCCGGTCCTCGGCGGCGACGAGCCGGCGCTCGAGTACGCGGTGAAGATGCGCGAGTTTCCGCAGGACGCGCTGGCAAGCCGGATTCTGGCGCGCGATGAGCTCGAGCCCGCTGACATCGATACGCTCGCGGCGAAGGTCGCCGCCTTTCACAGCGCGATCGGCGTGGCTGTCCGGGAGAGCGCTTTCGGTGCACCGAGCGAGGTGCTGCGTGTCGCGCGGCAGAACTTCACGCAGCTGCGGCCGCTGCTCGCAACCGTCGAGGATCAGGACGAGATCGACGCGCTCTCCGCCTGGACCGAACGCGAGCACGCCGCCCGCCGCGGCGCTTTCCTGCGCCGGCGCAAGGAAGGCTTCGTTCGCGAGTGCCACGGCGACCTGCATCTCAACAATATCGCGTGCATCGACGGCGAACTGACCATCTTCGATTGCATTGAGTTCAACGAGTCGATGCGCTGGGTCGACGTCATGAGCGAGGTCGCCTTCACGGTCATGGATCTCGAGGATCGCAGGCGCGCCGATCTGGCACATCGGTTCCTCAACGCATATCTCGAGCGGACGGGAGATTATGCCGGCCTCGCGGTGCTGCGCTTCTATCTCGTTTACCGCGCGCTGGTGCGCGCCAAGATCGCGCGGCTGCGCGCCGCGCAGCTCGAAGCCGGCGCGGCGAGCCGCGCGCTGCACGCCGAGTACCGCGGCTACGTGAACCTGGCACGAAGGTATGCGCGGCCGCCGCGGCCAGGGCTCGTCATCACCCATGGGCTTTCCGGTTGTGGCAAGACCACGTTGTCGCAGGCACTCTTGGAAACGATCGGAGCGGTGCGCATCCGCAGCGACGTCGAACGCAAGCGGATGCACGACGTCCGCGTGGTCGAGAAGGCGGGTACCGGCATCGAAAGCGGGTTGTATACGCGTATGGCAACTGGCGCGACCTATGAGCGCTTGCGCACGCGCGCGCGCGCCGTACTTATGGCGGGCCGGATCGCACTCGTCGATGCAACGTTTCTGCAGCGCTGGCAGCGCGATCTTTTTTGCACGCTGGCGGCGGAGCTCGGCATTCCGTTCGTGATATTCGCCTTCGCGGCAAAGGAAGCGACGCTGCGCGAACGCGTCGCGCGCCGGCACCTCGAGGGCAGGGATGCCTCCGATGCCGACCTCGCCGTCCTGGCGCACCAGATCGCGGCCCGCGAGCCGCTGGCCGAGGACGAGCTGCCGTTCGTGGTCAACTGCGATGCAGAAGCGCTGCTAGCCGCCGCGCGCGCGCCGGAGGCCTGGTCTGCAGTGCGAGCGCGGCTCGAAGGCGAGGCGGCGGGCCCATGATCCGGTCCGGTCGTACCCGAAACCTTTTTCCGCCCCGCCGGTCACATTGGAGGGCGCGCCGAAGATACAGGGAGTGACCATGGCCATCAGCGAATTCTGCCATCGCAATGTTGTTTGCGCGACGCGCGAGACGACCGTGACCGAAGCTGCGAATCTCATGCGGCAGCATCACATCGGCGATGTGATCATCGTCGAGACGCGCGGCGGTAAGCGAGTTCCCGTCGGCATCGTGACCGATCGCGACA
>DASYPC010000283.1:0-7733 GCA_036007105.1 Burkholderiales bacterium
ATGGACGATGTCGGCTGGGGTGACTTCGGCTGCTACGGCGGCGGTGCGGCCGTCGGCGCGCCGACGCCGACGTTCGATCGGGTCGCCGCGCAAGGCCTGCGGCTGACTTCGTGCTATTCCGAGCCCACGTGCTCGCCGTCCCGGGCGACGCTGCTGACCGGGAGGTTGCCGCACCGCCACGGGCTGCATCGTCCGCCCATGTACGGCGAGCCCGGCGGGCTGCAGGGCGAAGTGACGATGGCGCAACTGCTCTCGGCGTCCGGCTATGTGACCCAGGCGGTCGGCAAGTGGCATGTCGGCGAGAACGAAGCGTCGCAGCCGCAGAACGTCGGCTTCGATGATTTCTACGGCTTTCTTTCCGTGTCCGACATGTACACCGAGTGGCGCGATCCGCATTTCTTCCCCGAGATCGTCTATTCGGATGCGCGTACCGAGTGGGTGAAGAACATGCCGTTCAATCGCTGCTTCGTGCACGCGAAAAAGGGCGGCAAGACCGAGAACGTAGAAGAGGTCACGATTCCGGTGCTCTCCCTTCTCGACGATAAATGGTGCGCGTATTCGACCGAGTTCCTGAAGCGCATGGCGAAGGAACGCAAGCCCTGGCTGCTGTATCACTGCACGCGCGGGGCGCACTTCGACAACTATCCGCATCCAGACTTCCTCGGTACGTCGCCCGCGAAGCATCCGTACAAGGACACGCTGATCGAGCTCGACGACATCCTGCGCCGGCTGACCGATGTGCTACGCGAGACCGGGCAGGCCGAAGACACGCTGATCTTCATTTCATCGGACAACGGCCCGCACATGGAAACCTGGCCGGATGCCGCCTACACGCCGTTTCGTTGCGCGAAGGGTTCCACTTGGGAGGGCGGCGTGCGCGTGCCGGGAATCTTCTGTTGGCCGGGAATGATCCAGGGCGGGCAGGTGAGCGACGGCTTATTCGACTTCAACGACCTGATGCCCACGTTGCTTGCCCTTGCCGGCGAGGCCGGGCGACTCCCCGCAGACCGCTACATCGACGGCGTCGATCAGTCGGCGTTTCTGCTCTCGCCCGGCGGTCTTTCGCATCGCAAGTTCCACTACTACTGGCTGATGCAGAACTTTTCCGGCTTGCGTTGCGGCGAGTACAAGATGCTGCTGACCTCGACGAGCGACGATGAGACGGACGCTGCGGGCCCCGGCGGGTTCACCGGAATCCTGCAGCGGCATGCGTACCCCAAGCTCTTCAATCTCTATCTGGATCCGAAAGAACAGCACAATTACCTGACGCGGAAGCTCGCGTATGTGGAAGCGTTCCAGGTCGGCATGCGCAGGCACCTGGCGAGCTTCAAGCGCTTTCCGCCGAAGCAGGTGATGGGGCTTGCAGCAGCGGATCCGCGCGCGTGAAGCTCTCGGTTCTCGACCAGTCGCCGATCCTGTACGGCCAAAGCGCCGCCCGCGCTGTCGCCGAGACGCTCGCGCTCGCGCGGCGCGTCGAAGCGCTCGGCTACAACCGCTATTGGCTCGCCGAGCATCACGCGATCGCCGCGCTTGCCGACCCGTGCCCGGAGATCCTGCTCGCGCGCCTGGGCGCCGAAACGAAATCGATCCGGATCGGAACCGGAGGCGTGCTGCTTCCGTACTACAGCGCGTTCAAGGTCGCGGAAGCGTTCCGCATGCTCGAAGCGCTGTATCCAGGGCGCGTCGACCTCGGGATCGGACGCGCTCCAGGAGGCGACGCTCGCACCGCAAGGGCGGTCGGCGGAGGGCGGTTTCCCGATGCCGAGCATTTCCCGCAGCAAGTCTGGGAACTCGCCGCGTATCTCGACGGGACTCTTCCCGATGACCATCCGGACCGCGGCGTGCGCCTGCAACCGGAGGGCAGCACCGCGCCCGAAATCTGGTTGCTCGGATCGTCGGACTATAGCGGCCTGCTCGCCGCGCAGCTCGGCTTGCGCTTTTCTTTCGCGCACTTCATCAATGCGCACGGCGGCGATGCGGTGATGCGCGCGTACAAGGAACGGTTCCAACCGGGACGTGAAGCGCAAGCGCACACGCTTCTTTGCTGCTTCGTGATCTGTGCGCCGACCGACGAGGAAGCCGAGCGGCGCGCGAAGGTCGTCGATTTGCGGCGACTCGAAATGGCCTACAACCTCGACACGCCGGTGCCGACGCTCGAGCAGGCGCTTGCGCGCACGTACACCGAGCGGGAGCTCGAATACATCCGCCAGCAGCGCGCGCGGCTCGTCCACGGCAGTCCCGCGCGCTGCAAGGAGCGGCTGCTTGCGCTCGCGGAACAATATTCGGCCGACGAGCTGATGATCCTCACGATCACGGGCTCGTACGAAACACGGCTGGAATCGTACGAGCTGCTCGCCGAGGCATTCGCAACCTGATTTCGCGACGGAGGGAATCCATGGATCTCGGACTCGAAGGACGTCGGGCGCTGATCACCGGCTCGACCGCAGGCATCGGTTATGCGATCGCCCGCGGGCTCGCCGCCGAAGGCGTTCGCGTGACGATCACCGGACGCACACAGGCGTCGGTCGACGCTGCGCTTGCGCGCCTGCGCACGGACCTGCCGCGCGCGGTCGCGGACGGTGTCGCGGCCGACTGCGCGAGCGCCGCAGGCGCCGAGGCGGTGTTCGCCCGCGTCGCGGAGATTGACATCCTCGTCAACAACCTCGGCATCTACGCCCGCATGCCGTTCTTCGACATTCCGGACGCCGAGTGGTTGCGCTACTTCGAGGTCAACGTGCTCTCAGGCGTGCGCTTCGCCCGCCACTATGCACGGCCGATGGCGCAGCGCGGTTGGGGCCGCATTCTGTTCGTCTCGAGCGAATCCGGTCTCAACATTCCGCGCGAAATGATCCACTATGGCATGAGCAAGACCGCGCAGCTTTCGATCACGCGCGGCCTGGCGATGGAGCTCGCCGGCACCGGCGTGACCGTGAACGCGCTGCTACCCGGCCCGACCCGGACCGAGAATACCGACCGCATGCGCACCGAGCGCGCGCGCGCCGCGGGCAAGACCGTCGCCGAAATCGAGACCGAATTCTTCCAGGTCTACCGCCCGACCTCGCTCGTACGCCGCTTCACCTCGGCCGAGGAAGTCGCGAACCTGGCTGTCTACCTGTGCGGCGCCGGGGCTTCCGCGACCACGGGCGCGGCGATGCGCGCCGATGGAGGCGTGGTTAACCAGATCATGTAGCCAGCTTCCGCAATGAAAAAGGGCCCGCAGGCCCCTTTCTTGTCTCGATCCGGTACCGGCTACGATCCCAGGCCCGCCTTGGAGCACTGCTCGTCCTGGTCTCCAGTGACGCCGCTGACGCCGACACCGCCGATGACCCTGCCGTCGGCCATGATCGGCAAGCCTCCGGGCGACGCAAATACACCGGGCAACGTCGCGGTCGCAGGCGTCTTGTTGATCACCTCCATGAACACGCGCGTCGGGCGGCGATAGGTCGCAGCGGCCCTTGCTTTGCCGATCGCGATGTCAAGGCTCGCGTACTGCGTGTTGTCCATGCGCTCGAAGTAGACCAGCGCCCCGGACGGCTCGACGATGGCGACGGCGACGTTCCAGCCGTTCTTCGAGCACTCGGCGACGACTCCCGCCGCGATCTTCTTCGCTGCCGCAACGTTGATCGGCGGGCCGTTCTCGGGGCGACGGTCCTGTGCGACGGCGACGCCCGCCGCCGAGACGAGCGCCAGGCCCAGTGTGAGCTTCTTGATCATGTTTTTCCTTCCTCCGCTGGTTGGTGGGAACGCGACTATACGCTGCAGATACGAACCTGAGCGTCCTGCCGCAAACAGCCCGACATGCGAGCGCATTCCCGCGTCCGGAAGAGGCTGCGCCGTACAATCGCTCGAATGCATCCGCTGCTTTCTGGCCCGGTGCGCGTGATCAACATCGGGCTCCCCGGGTTCGCGCGCGACCTCGCCGCGGCAGGCTCCGCGGTCGTGCAGGTGGACTGGACTCCGCCGGCCGGCGGAAGACCCGAATATCTCGCCGCGCTGTCTGCACTGAATACCGGGCGCGTAGATGCCGCAAACCGGGAGGTAATGCAGAGAATTCTCGCAGCCGACCCGGTGCTCGCTGACGTCGCGCGCGCAGGCGATCTCATTCCGGCGCTCGATGCTGAGCGCCTGATCCTGCATGCGGGTCCGCCGATCGAATGGGAGCGCATGTGCGGGCCGCTGCGCGGCGCGGTGTGCGGCGCGATCGTGTTCGAAGGGTGGGCGAGCGATCTCGTGAACGCCGAAAAACTCGCTGCCTCCGGCGGCGTGCGCTTCGCGCCGAACCACGACTTCGGCGCGGTCGGGCCGATGACCGGAATTACCACGCGCAGCATGCCGCTCCTGGTGGTGGAGAACCGCGCGTTCGGCAACCGCGCGCTCTGCGCGATCAACGAAGGCCTCGGCAAGGTGATGCGTTTCGGCGGCAACGATGCCGAAGTGCTCGCGCGCCTGGCATGGCTGCGCGACGAATTCGCCATTCTGCTGAAGAAGGCGCTCGGGGCCAGCGGCGGGATCGCGCTCAATCCGCTGATTGCGCGCGGCCTGACGATGGGCGACGAGATGCACCAGCGCAACGTCGCGTGCACTTCGATTCTGCTGCGGGAGCTTGCCGCACATCTCGCGCGCGCAGGCGACGCTGCCCGCGCGTTCCAGTTCATCGCCGGCAATGACCAGTTCTTCCTGAACGTGGCGATGGCGATGGGAAAGAGCATCCTCGATCCCGCGAGTGGTGTCGCCGGTGCGACCATCGTCACGGCGATGGCGCGCAACGGCACCGACTTCGGCATCCGCGTCGCGGGGCTCGGCGATCGCTGGTTCACCGCGCCCGTCGAGATGCCGCGAGGGCTGTACTTCCCGGGTTTCAGCGCGGCCGATGCGAATCCCGATATCGGCGACTCGGCGATCCTCGAGGCTGTCGGCCTTGGCGCGTTCGCGATGGCGGCTGCGCCCGCGGTGGCCGGCTTCGTCGGCGCCGGCGGTTTCCGCGATGCGCTTGGCTACACGGCGGAGATGAGCGAGATTGCGGCAGCCAGCAACCCGAAGTGGACGATTCCCGCGCTTGAATTCGCAGGGACGCCCGTTGGCATCGACGTGCGCCGCGTGGTTGAGACCGGCATTGCGCCTGCGATCAACACCGGAATCGCGCACCGCAAGGCGGGCGTCGGGCAGGTGGGCGCCGGCATCGCGCGCGCGCCGCTCGCCTGCTTCGAGCAGGCGTTGCTCGCGCTTTCCGCATGATTCGCAACCGCGTCGAGAAAGGCCGCTACCTCGACTCGGTCGCCCTGATGCGCGTCTCGCGCCGCCTTGCGGCGCTTCCCGGCGTCGAGGCGGCCGCGGCGATGCTCGGCACGCCCGCGAACCGGACGCTGCTGCGCCAAGCGGGACTGCTTGTCGCCGAAGGCGAGGCGGCCGGGCCGAACGACCTGATCATCGCGGTGCGCGGCAGCGATCCGGACGCTGCACTCAATGCAGCGCTCGCTTTTCTTTCCGAGAGACCGGCGGAAACGTCGTCGCTTGCGCGCGCACGCAGCCTGAAAGGCGCGCTACAGGCGCTTCCCGATGCAAACCTCGCGCTCGTCTCAGTGCCGGGCGCGTTCGCTGCGCACGAAGCGCGCGCGGCGCTCGAGCGGGGCCTGAACGTGCTTGTGTTCTCCGACAACGTGCCGCTCGAGGAGGAGGTTGCGCTGAAGCGGCTGGCGAAGGAGCGCGGACTGCTGCTGATGGGCCCCGACTGCGGCACTGCGCTGATCGGCGGCACACCGATCGCATTCGCGAATGCGGTGCCGCGCGGCGAGATCGGCATCGTCGCCGCATCCGGCACCGGCCTGCAGGAAGTCTCGACGTTGATCGCGCGCCTCGGCGGCGGTGTCTCGCACGGCATCGGCGTCGGCGGGCGCGACCTCGACGAGCGGGTCGGGGCGCTTGGCACGCTCGCTGCGATCGAAGCGCTGGAAGCCGATCCGGGTACCTCGACGATCGTGCTCATTTCCAAGCCGCCGCCGCCGCAGGTAGCAAGCCGGGTGCGCGAGCGCCTGAAGGCATCGCCGAAGCCGTCCGTGGTCTGCTTCATCGGCTCCGAAGGCGCCACGCTGCGCGGCGCCGCCGAAGCAGCGCTCGGCAGGAAGCTCGAGTGGCCCGATCGTCCCGAGGTTCCGCGCGTCCGCGGGAAGGTGATCGGTCTGTAT
The DNA here is from genome assembly GCA_036007105.1 of Burkholderiales bacterium. Taxonomy (GTDB): domain Bacteria; phylum Pseudomonadota; class Gammaproteobacteria; order Burkholderiales; family SG8-39; genus 2-02-FULL-66-14. The sequence continues at coordinate 6,183 of DASYPC010000283.1, forward strand.
TGCGGCGGCACGCTGTGCGCGGAGGCGCAGATGATTTTCGCCAATCGCGGAAATCACGAATTCATCGATCTCGGCGGCGACGAGTACACGCGCGGGCGCCCGCATCCGATGATCGAGCCCGAGCTGCGCAACGGGCACGTCGCGCGCGCGCTTGCAGACCCGCAGGTTGCGGTGCTGCTCTTCGACCTGGTCCTCGGCTACGGCTCGCACGCGAACCCGGCGCAGGTGCTCGTCGATGGACTGCGAGGAACGAAGAAGCTCGCCGTTGCTTCGGTGACCGGAACAGAGCACGACCCGCAGCGGCTCTCTCGTCAGCGAGCGATCTTGAAAGCGGCCGGCGTCATCGTCGCGCCGTCGAACGCGCACGCCGCGGAGTTCGCGGCGTCGCTCGAGGCATAGCGCTCTAGCGGCTGCTCGCAGCCGCGAAGTCGCAAATCGCTCCCGGCGTCGTCAGCCACACGCGCTTCGACGCGGTCACGTGCTTCAGCGCGCGGCGCAGGTGCCGCAGGCGGTATGGCTGGCCGACGATATAGGGATGGAGCGCGATTCCCATGACGAGCGGTTGGCCGCGCGATTGCGCGAGCATCTCGTCGAAGTTGTCGACGATCATGTCGACGAAATCCCGACCGTCCATTCCCCGCGCGACGATCATCGGGATGTCGTTGAGCTCCTGCGGGTAGGGCACCGACCAGAGCGATCCGGAGCGCGTCTTGAGCTTGACCGGTTGATCGTCATGGCACCAGTTCAATGTATAGCGATAGCCGGTCTCGGCCAACAGGTCGGGCGTAGCGAAGCTCTCGGAGATCCACGGCGACAGCCAGCCCGCCGGCGCGCGGCCCGAAGCCTTGCGGATCCGCTCGCGGCAGTAGCGCAGCAGCTTGCGTTCCTCGGCCCGCGTCATGTCACCTTGCCGCACGGAATTGGTGTGGCCATGGCCGATCAGCTCGTCGCCGCGGCGCGCGAACACGCGGATCACCTCCGGGCAGTAGTCGTACAGCGCGGTATTGAGGAGCACTCCCACGGGGAGCCGCAGTTGCTCGAACAGCTCCAGGCAACGCCAGACGCCGACGCGGTTGCCGTAGTCGCGCCAGGAGTAGTTGAGTACATCCGGCTCCGGGCTCCTCGGACCCAGTGCGGCGCCGAGGCCTTCGCCGAAGCTGAAATGCTCGAGGTTGAAGCCGATGTAGACCGCGAGCCGCCGGCCGCCGGGCCACGAATAGTCCGGCCGCTGCGTGATCGCGGAGTATGCGTATCGCCCGTGGCTGGGCAGCGGCGAAGTCGTTTTCCGGTGCATCGCGCGATTGCCGCGCACCAGCGCGGGGCGCCTCAGGGCCGTGCGAGGCCGGCGCGAACGAGGAGCCACTCGGCGCTGTCGTTCCAGACCTCCATGCGGACGATCTTGCCGCGCCGCACGAAGTAGCGGTCTACGTAGCGGTTGCCCTCGAAGGGCGTGCCGTCCAGCCATTCGCCGTACAGCGTGCCGGTCTGGTAGATGACCGTTTCCTCGGGCGTGCCTCCCGCGACGACGTGCGTCGGGCCGAACTTCTTCTT
>DASYPC010000284.1:0-4258 GCA_036007105.1 Burkholderiales bacterium
GTGCACGGCGTAGCTGTGCCACCCGGAGGGGCCGCGCGAATACCACCACACCGTTTCGCCCGGGTACGCCTGTCTTTCGTCCGGAGTGCCCATCGTCGCCTGAACGTCGGTCCCGGTCGACTTTCCCGGAACCAGGCTCGAGCCGTCGTACGACGCGCAGCCGGCAAGCAACACGGCCAGCGCCGCGATCAGCTCCGGTTTGCCATACCCCATCGCATTCTCCTCAATTTCCTTTGTGCCGCGACCGCCCCATGCCCGGGAGCTCGAACGCCCAGTCGCGCATGTCCAGGACTTCGCGGACCACCATGTCCTCGGAGAACTGCACCCAGAGGACGCGCTGGTCCTGGTAATCGAGGTACCTGTATTCCCACCATTCTCGCGACATCAGCGGAAGATAGCCGGTCGCCCCCGGGGGCCCGAACAGTGCGCGCACGTCCTGCGCGGTCGAAGTCGCCGGGATGAGCCGGCCGATGTTCTCGCGGGTCAGGCGCTGCTCGAGCGAGCGCAGAATGCCATCCTGGCCGATTTCCGCGACGAACATCGCACGGCCGTCGGGCAGCCGCGAGAAGTAGAGGGCCTTGTCACCCCCCGGCAACTCGAGCGTTTGCGCAGGCGCTCCCATCAGCGCGCGAACCTCCGACTCGCGGGACTTTCCCGGCACCAATCCGCGCCCGTCGAACCCCGCGCATCCCGCGACGAGCGCTGCAACGAGGCAAACAGCGGCTCGCTTCACCTATTCCCCTTTGCCGGGCTCCGGTGAGAAGAACTTCGCGTACTTGTCCTTGACCTCGATCCAGTCGTCGGCGTCGGCCGGTGGTTTTCCCTTGCGCGTGATGTTCGGCCACTTGCCGGCGTACTCGGTGTTCAGCTTGAGCCAGCGCTCGGCCTGGGAATCGGAATCCGGCACGATCGCCTTGGGCGGGCATTCGGGCTCGCAGACGCCGCAGTCGATGCATTCGTCGGGATGAATGACGAGCATGTTGTTGCCCTCGTAGAAGCAGTCGACGGGGCAGACTTCGACGCAATCCATGTGCTTGCACTTGATGCAGGCTTCGGTGACGACGTAGGTCATGTATCGATCCGGATGAAAACAGCTTGAATTATCGCATTGGCGGCCCCAGAGTACCGTCGAAGCCGCCATGGACATTACTACCACCGATTTCGAGCGCGAGGTCATCGAGGGCTCGAAGCAGCAGCCGGTCCTCGTCGACTTCTGGGCGCCCTGGTGCGGGCCGTGCCGCGCGCTGACGCCGGTGCTGGAGAAGCTCGCCGCCGAATACGGCGAGCGGGTCAAGCTGGTAAAGATCAACTCGGACGAAAACCCCGAAATCTCGACGGCGTTCGGCATCCGCTCGATCCCCAATGTCATCGCGTTTCGCGACGGCAAGGCGGTTTCGCAGTTTCTCGGCGCGCTGCCGGAAGGCGAGGTGCGCGCGTTCATCGAAAAGCTGCTGCCGCCGGCGCAGCTTGCGCACGCCGAGCGCGCGATCGACGAAGGGCGCCTGGACGAAGCCGAGCGGCTGCTCGGCGAAATCAAGCCGGACATCGACTGGGACGACCGGGTCGAGACCCTGAGACAGGGACTCTCCTTCGCTCGCGCGGGCGGTGGGGAGAAGGATCTCGCCGCAAAGGTGGCGGCGAATCCCGCCGATCTCGATTCGCGGCTTGCGCTCGCCGGCGCCCTTGCCGCGCGGCACGACTACCGCGGCGCGCTCGAGCAGCTGCTCGAGATCATCCGCCGCGACCGGGCATGGAAGGACGGCGAGGCGCGCAAGCAGATGCTGGCGATCTTCAACCTCGCCGCCGACGATCCCGCGCTGGTCTCGGAGTACCGGAAGAAGCTCTCGAGCGCGCTGTACTAGGCTTCGACGACGAAGTCGAACTTGCCCTCGATCCGCTTCGCTTCTTTCAGATCGACGCGGATCACGAGGGAATCGCGGTAGAGGCCGTCGCGCTGGTCCCCGGGGAAATAGAGCTGCGTGGTGAGAATGCGCTTTCCCGGCGCCTGGACATTGACGTGCACGTGTCGCGCGCGGCCCGGGTACTCGGCCGGGAACACCGTTTCGAGGCGCCAGCGCCCCTGCGCGTCGGTGAACTGGTGCCCGCGGTAGCGGAAGCCCTGGTTGTCGTACTCCCCACGCTCGTCGGCGTGCCAGAAGTCGATCAGGGCATTCGCGACCGGCTTGCACTGCGACGACAGGACGAGGCCGGAGACGACGAGCGACGGCGCCGCGGTGCCTTTTTCCAGGAGGTCCGCGCGCTGCGGCGAGCTCGGCTTGAAGTACGGCCCGGCGGTCTGCCGCTCGGTCAGCTTGCCGCACGTCAGCGTCTGCGAGTGGACGCTTGCAGCAAACGGGGCCGCGAGGCCGCCGAGGATCAGACTTCTCCGGGTCAGCATGCCTATCCTTTCACGCAAATCACTTGCTTCAACGTGTGTACGACCTCGACGAGGTCGTTCTGGTTCGCCATGACCTGGTCGATATCCTTGTAGGCGCCGGGGATTTCATCGATCACGCCGCGATCCTTGCGGCAGATCACCCCCGCGGTCTGCGCTTCGAGGTCGCTGGTCGAGAATTTTTTCTGCGCCTGCGTCCGGCTCATGCGGCGCCCCGCCCCGTGCGCGCACGACTCGAAGCTCTCAGCCGAGCCCTTGCCGCGCACGATGTAGCTGCGAGCGCCCATGCTGCCGGGAATGATCCCCAGCTCGCCCGCACCGGCGCGGATCGCGCCCTTGCGGGTAACCCATACTTCGGCCCCGTAGTGTGTTTCGCGCTCGACGTAGTTGTGGTGGCAATTCACCGCTTCGGTCGTGCGCTCGAACGGCGGCAGGTGGCGGTGGAGCGCCTCCACCACGAGCTCCATCATCTCGGCACGGTTGGAGTGCGCATAGTCCTGCGCCCACCCGACGGCCTCGACGTAGTCGTCGAAGTGCTGCGCGCCCTCGGGAAAGTACGCGAGGTCGCGGTCGGGCAGCACGATCTGGTTGCGCTCGGCGTCCCTGCGGGCAAGCTCGATGAAGTAGGTGCCGATCGCGTTGCCGATGCCACGGCTTCCGGAATGCAGCATCACCCACACGCGGTTCGATTCATCCAGGCACACCTCGATGAAATGATTGCCGCCGCCGAGCGTTCCCAGCTGCCGCACCCAGCTCGAGCGCTTGCCGACACGCTTCTCGATTCCCGAATGCTTCTCGAGGATGCGATGCAGGCCGCGCTTGAAGCCCCGCGCGGCTTCGGTTCGCGCATCGCGCTCTTCGTGCTGGTCGAAGCCCACCGGCACGTCGCGCGTGATCTGGTCGAAGACGCGCTTGAGGCTCTTTTCCTCGACATCGTTGGCAGTCAGCGAGAGCCGCGTGGCGATCATGCCGCAGCCGATGTCCACGCCGACGGCCGCCGGGATGATCGCGCGCAGCGTGGGGATCACCGAGCCGACGGTCGCGCCAATTCCGAGATGAACGTCCGGCATCGCGGCCACGTGATGATGCACGATCGGCAGCTGGGAGATGTTCACCAGCTGTTGGCGTGCCTGCGGTTCGACGTCGCCGGTATAGATCTTGACCGGGACGCGCCCTTCGTGGATTTCCTGCAGGACGGGCACGAGCCCTCCTATTTCCCGAGCCGCAGAAGCTTCACCGCGTTCTCCTTCAGGATCAGCGGGCGCACCTCGAGCTTGATCGGCAGCTTGTCGAACTCCGCGAGCCAGCGCTCGGGATCGATCACCGGGTTGTCGCTGCCGAAAAGCACACGGTCCTTCAAGAGCGTGTTGGCGTACTGCACGAGCTTCGGCTCGAAATACTTCGGCGACCAGCCGGACAGGTCGATGTAGACGTTCGGCTTGTGAATCGCGACCGAGAGCTGCTCGTCCTGCCACGGCACGCCGGGGTGGGCGGAGACGATCTTCAGGCTGGGAAAATCCGCGGCCACGTCGTCGAGGTAGATCGGGTTGGAATACTTGAGGCGTATGCCGCCGCCGCCCTGCATGCCGGCGCCGATCCCGGTCTGGCCGCTGTGAAAAAGCGCCGGCAACCCGGCCTCGGCGATGACCTCGTAGAGCGGATAGCAGTCATGGTCGTTCGGGAAGAACGCCTGCACGGTCGGATGGAACTTGAAGCCCTTGACGCCGAAGTCCGCTATCAGGCGGCGCGCCTCGCGTACGCCCATCTGACCGCGCGCAGGGTCGATGCTCGCGAACGGAATCGCGACGTCCGGATGCTCCGCGGCCGATTCCGCAACTTCCTCGTTCGAAATGCGCTGGATTC
>DASYPC010000285.1:0-2444 GCA_036007105.1 Burkholderiales bacterium
CGTGCTCGCGCAACTCGTGCTGATGCTGCCCGTGGCGTGGCTGGAGCAGACCGTTGTCCAGCTCTTCCGCTGACGTGGCATGGCGGCGTGTCGGCGCCGACGGTTCGATCACGCTCACGATTCACGCGCAACCGGGCGCAAAAAAGACCGAGGTCGCAGGTGTCCACGGCGCTGCGCTCAAGATCCGACTTGCCGCTCCGGCGGTCGAAGGCAAGGCGAACGACGCCCTCATCGCATTCTTCGCCGCGAGCTTCGGCGTGCCGCGGCGGAATGTCATGCTCGTCCGCGGTGAGACTGGACGCCGCAAGACGGTGCGCATCGCGTCTCCCGCTGCTCGCCCCGATCGCGATTGGGGCGAGGGCTAGGAAGCACTTCGCGGATTCACGTTGAACGGTGTCGCCTTGGGGGCTTCGCGCGGAGAGCTGCCTACAGCGCGAAAGCCCCTGCATAGGAGACGTTGAAGAGCCTTGCCTCGTCGTCGGCGGCCGCCACGTCCAGCCCTCGTGCGCGGATCTGCAGTCGCAGCCGCGACGTGCATTGCGGACAATGAACGATCGGCCTAAGGAGCAACGAATCGGTGCGGTATGCGTCGAATCCGGCCAATTCATCATCGTCTGCGCAGAGCATCACGCGAAACGGTCGCGCGTCGACGACAACATGGAGCCGAACCAGAATCAACAGCGGACCTGGACGGGTCACCGGAACGGTGAAGCTCGGCCGGGCCGTCGCAGGCGCGAGCGAACGCAGTCCCTCGGCTGACACGCTCATCGTCCAGTCCGTCGGTGGAAAGATATCGTTGAGCGCCTCGATCGAGCCCGACTGAATGTTCGGCAACACGGCGGTGCGCGGGTCGAGCAGACGCGCGATCCGCGGAGGAAAAGCATAGACGACATCGTCGCATGTCGGACAGTCCCGGGAAAGACGCGCGGCGGACATGCTCCGGCGCACGCCGTTCTTGCGCACTGCAATGCGCGCCGACGCACCGAAGGTGTCGGCGAGACCCATGCGGAAATCGGCTGAGCTCAGATCGGACGGCAGCTCCACAAGCGCCTCCACGGTTGACGCACAGAGCTTCTCGATCTCATCTCGCGAGGGCAGGCCGAACCCCATGCCGCGGTCCGCTTCGCTCGTCGCCGCGCCCGCCTCGCCGACACGTCGCATCATTTCCCCGACGAGCCACCGGGTACATGCGGCCTTCCCCTCGCGTCTGCGGGCGACCATCTCCTGCTCGAGGCCACCCATGCAAACATCGGAGTTAATTGTTACGGCAACAGGGGTGCAGTTGGCCGCCAGTGCGCTGCACAGCGTCTCGATCGGAATCGTCTGGTTCTCTACCATGCCGAACAAGCTCTCCGGACGTGTGCCCGGAAAGGGCTCGGCGACCGTGCGCAGGATACCCAGCCGGTCGAGCGCTCGCTCGAGCTCGCCATACTGCTCGATCCTATTGGCACGGAAGCGATAATGGCAGAAGCGCCTGCGGCACGGCTCGTTTTCCAGTAGGAGCACACCCCCCGGCGCAAGCACTCGTAGCATTTCGTCGAGAACGCGCTGCCACCGCCAGGTATGATGCAACGCCGAACAGATGTAGACGACGTTGAACTGGGCGTCCGCGTAGGGCATGTCGTGAAAGTCCCCCGCGACGCAGGTCGTGCCCTCGGTCGGCAAACCCTGCTCACGCGCAACGCGACGACCGAGTCGAAGCGTGCTGGGCGAGATGTCGAGCAGATCGGTGCGCATCCAAAGGCGCTGGTAGAGCAGGTAGCCGGTCGTGTGCGCATAGGCTGCGACTTCGAGTACGCGAGAAACCTGCGGAGCGTCAAGGTCCGCGTCCGCAAGCATCTTGGCGACAACCGCGTAATGATCCTCGCTCACTTCGGCCAGACGCGAATCGAGCGTGAGTGAATGCCAGGCAAACTCGCCGAGGATGGGTACGAGCTCGGGGTCCAGTCCGTCGTGGCCTTGCATCTGCGCAGGCGCGGCCGAGTCGTCCGGCTGCACCGGCGCTTTCCAGACGCGCGCAGCGAGTAGCGAACGGTTATCGCGGAGCGAGGGCGCGATCCAATTGCGCAAGCGGGCCAATGCCGTGCGAACAGCACGCGTCATCACAACCTCGAGCAAGCCAACGCGGCCCGCAGTCCGCGCGCATTCAGGGCATTGGCGAGCCGAACGAAGTCCGCTACCGAGAGCGTTTCGCCGCGCGCACCGGGCGCGATGCCGGCGCGCTCGAGATCAGCTTCGCCCGCCAGCGCCTTGAGCGCATTGCGCAGCGTTTTGCGGCGCTGGCCGAATGCTGCGGTGACGATGCGCGCGAACAACGCTTCGTCGGTAAGACGCGGGCGCTCCTCCCGCAGCGGAGTCAGGCGCACGACCGCCGAGTCGACCTTCGGCGCGGGGCGGAATGCGCCGGGCCGGACGGTGAACAAGCGCTCGATCCGGAAGCATAC
>DASYPC010000286.1:0-1971 GCA_036007105.1 Burkholderiales bacterium
CGGCGCGCGACCAGGAGTCCGCGCCGCTTTTCGAATCGAACCGCCCGCGCCGCGGGCTGCAAGGAGGTTTTGTGCAACGGTTTCGTGAATGGCGCAGCAAGCAGGAGGGCAAGCTAGGTTACATCCTGCTGTGGGCGCTCGGAGTGCCGATTCCTGTACTGTTCGTGATCTATCTGCTGCGCGGCTGCAACTGAAGCGTGCGCAAGCGGACGTCGCATCGAGGCGACGGAGCGATCCGGGAACTTCCGTGTCGCGGCCAGTTCACATTGTTTGGTTCCCGATGAGGAGGATCCCATGAACGTGCGTGAAGTCATGACTTCGGACGTAGTCATCGCGTCTCCGGATGACACGCTGCAGCGCGCAGCGGAAATGATGATCGATATCGACGCCGGCGTGCTGCCGGTCGGCGAGAACGACCGCCTGGTCGGCATCCTGACTGACCGCGATATCACGGTACGGGCAGTGGCTCTCGGCAAGGTGCCGTCCGAGTGCAAGGTGCGCGAGGTGATGTCGCACGAGGTCAAGTACATCTACGACGACGAATCGACCGAGGATGCGGCTCGCAACATGGCGAACCTGCAGATGCGGCGACTGCCGGTGCTCAACCGCGACAAGCGCCTCGTCGGCATCCTCTCGCTGGGCGATCTGGCGCTGAAGAAAAAGAGCAACGCGGCCGACGCGCTGAAGGGCGTTTCGCGGCACACGTGATCGATGCCGGCGGAGCCGCGACCGGGCCGCAGGCAAGCTGAAGGTGTGAGAGAAGTCATGGGCGGGAGAATCACCGCCGGGTGACCCCGCCTCGCGCGAGCTTCTACAATCCGCTCTTTCGCAGCGGGTTCCTTGAAGACAGCGCTCAAATGGATTGCAAGTCTCGCGCTGCTCGGTGCGGGACTCTATCTGCTCGATTGGCCGTCGCTGGTGACCGCGGCAGCCAAGCTCACGCCGTGGGCATTCGCGGCGGCCGTGCTTCTTGCGGCGATCCCGATGCTTCCGCTCCTCGTGCGCTGGCATACCCTCACGGGCGGCGTCGACGGCTGGTATTTGTGCGGCGCGCGCTATCTGTACGCCAATCTTCTCAACACGGTTTCGCCGGGAAGTCTTGGCGGCGACGTCTACCGGTTCTTCGCGTTCCGCACCGCGGAAAGGACTGGCGCTGCGCTGCTCGCGATCCTGATACGCGAACGCTTGCTCGGGCTCACGTCGATGCTGATTGGGCTCCTTATCGGAGTCGCGGCGCTGGAATTCGCCGGCACCTATACCGGGCAATCGCTTGCGCGCACTCTGGGCGTCGCTGCCGCGGTGGGCTTCGCAGGGCTCTTTCTGCTGCCGGTCCTTCTCAGGCTCGTACCGATTCCTGAGCCGTGGCGCGCACATCTGCAGGCGGCGCTCTCCGTCAGTGCTGCGAGCCGGGCGGTCCCCCTGCTGGCCTGGTCGCTGCTTGCGCTCGCGCTCTGGGTCGTCGCGGTGCAGTTTGTCGCCGTCCGACTCGGGCTGGAGATTCCCTGGCCGCTGCTGCTGGTCGTGGTGACCTCGGTCGAGCTCGTGCGCACCATTCCGTTCACGGTGCAGGGAATCGGGCTCCGGGAGGGAGCGTTCGCGAGTCTACTGGGTACGTTCGGCTATGCGCCTGAAAGCGGATTCGTGCTGGGTGCCGCCGCCTATCTCGCGCTCGGCGTTGCGCTCGTCGTGACCGGCGCAATCGGCGCCGTCATGCTCGGGCGCCGGGAAACGGCGGTCTGAAGGAGCGCAGCGCGCCCTATGGCGCGCTCGGCGTCCGCCAGCCCCATACGTAGGGCGCGGCGGCGTCCGGCCCCACGTTGCACAGCAGGTCCACGATCGAGACGAAGTGATCGAAGGGGGGAAACCTTTGCGGATACTCGGGGTATCCGTCGTACGACTTGACCGTCAGCTCGATTCCAGCAGCCGAAAATCGCTCCGGGTCGATATAGTCGAGCGCCGCCGGGCCGCTCA
>DASYPC010000287.1:0-15844 GCA_036007105.1 Burkholderiales bacterium
AGGTGATGGTGTACTGCTCCGACGATCCGATCCAGGCGAAGATGCTCGAGGATCTCGGGTGCGTCGCAGTCATGCCGCTCGCGTCGCTGATCGGCTCGGGGATGGGGATCCTCAATCCGTGGAACCTGCAGCTGGTGATCGACCGGGTACAGGTCCCGGTGCTGGTCGACGCAGGCGTAGGCACCGCATCCGATGCCGCGATCGCGATGGAGCTCGGCTGCGACGGCGTGCTGATGAACACGGCGATCGCGGCCGCTAAAGATCCGGTGCGGATGGCAAGAGCGATGCAGCAGGCGGTCGAGGCCGGGCGCGATGCGTTTCTTGCCGGGCGCATGCCGAAAAAGCTCTACTCGGCGACGCCCTCCTCGCCGACCGAAGGCGCGATCGCCCCTTCGCAGCCGAAAGCGGCTTGACCGCGCCGATCCGCAGCTACGTCCTGCGCCAGAGCAGGACGACGCCCGCGCAGCGGCGCGCGCTTGAAGAGCTGTTCCCGAAGTACGGTCTCGCGTTTTCCGCGAGCCCGATCGACGCGCAGCAGATCTTCGGCAGACGCGCGCCGTTGGTGCTCGAAATCGGCTCCGGCATGGGCGAGACCACGATCGAGATTGCGCGCGCGCACCCCGGGACCGATTTCATCGCGATCGAGGTGCATGGGCCTGGGGTCGGCAGCCTGCTGAAGCAGATCGCCGCTGAAGAGCTCTCGAATCTTCGCGTCATCCGGCACGACGCAGTGGAAGTGCTCGAACGCATGATCCCGGATGGCGCGCTGGCTGCGATCCACCTGTTCTTCCCCGACCCGTGGCCGAAGAAGCGCCATCACAAGCGGCGCCTCGTGCAACCGGCGTTCGCGGCGCTTGCGGCGCGCAAGCTCGCCAGCGGCGGCTACTTGCACGCCGCTACCGACTGGCCGGACTACGCGGCGCAGATCGAACGCGTGCTTTCCGCAGAACCGCTTCTCGAGGCTGCTCCGCAGAAAAACATTGCCCGGCCGGCCACCAAGTTCGAGCGGCGCGGGCTCGGCCTCGGCCATCCGGTGCGGGATCTGCTATTTCTGCGCCGGAAGAAATAGCCCGATCAGGTCGTTTAGAAAGAGCCTGCCGCGCTGCGTAGGCCGAATGCGGCGCTCGTCGATCTCCAACAGGCCCTGCTGCTGCGCGTTGCACAGCCCTTGCTCGATTGTCGCGGCCGCAAGCCCCGTACGCTCGGCAAAGAGCGAGCGCGGCACGCCATCGACCAGGCGCAGCGCATTCAGCATGAATTCGAACGGCAGCTCGCGCGGCTCCACTGCGCGGTTCTCCGCGGCAGACTCCCCGCGCAGCGCCGCCTCCAGGTATTCGCGCGGCTGCTTCACTCGCTCGTGCCGCTCGACCCGCTCGGGGAAGCTGATCTTGCCGTGCGCGCCGGCGCCGATTCCGAGATAGTCGCCGAACTCCCAGTAGTTGAGGTTGTGCCGGCAGCGGTTGCCGGGACGGGCGAATGCGGACGTCTCGTAGTGCTCGAAGCCCGCTGCCGCGAGCGTCTCCTCGTACGCGAGCTGCATGTCGGCGCACGAGTCGTGCTCGGGCAGCGTCGGCGGCTTGCTGTAGAAGACGGTATTCGGCTCGATCGTCAGCTGATACGCAGACAGGTGCGTGGTCTGCCGCCGAACGCCTTCCGCGATCTCGGCGCGCGCCATCTCCAGCGACTGGCCGGGCAGCCCGTACATCAGGTCGATGTTGACGTTGTCGAACGTCTGCTGCGCGATGTCGATCGCGCGCCGCGCTTCGTCGGCCGAATGGATCCGTCCGAGCCGCGCGAGCATTGCGTCATCGAAGCTCTGAACGCCGAGCGAAAGCCGGTTCACGCCGGCCGCGCGATAGCCGCGAAAGCGCGCGGCTTCGACCGTGCCGGGATTGGCTTCGAGCGTTATCTCGGCCAGCGGCTCCACGGTGATGCGTGCGCGGATCTCCGAGAGCAGGCGCTCGATCGCTTCGGGAGCAAAGAGGCTCGGCGTTCCGCCGCCAAAGAAGACGCTGACGACGCGCCGTCCCCATACGGAGGGCAGCATCCCTTCCAGGTCGGCGAGGAGCGCGCCGATGTATTCGCGCTCCGGCAGCGCTTCGCCGCGCTCATGCGAATTGAAGTCGCAGTACGGGCACTTGCGCACGCACCACGGCAGGTGCACGTACAGCGCGAGCGGCGGAAGAACGGCGAAGCGGATCTCGCCGGGAACGGAAATGCGTGCGATGGCGCTCATCGGGCTCGTTCGCGCAGCAGCGCAAGCAGCCGCTCGAGCGCTTGCCCGCGATGGCTGATGCGATTCTTCTCGTCATCGCCGAGCTCGGCCGCGGTGACGTCACGGCCCTCCACGACGAACAGCGGGTCGTAGCCGAAACCGTTCGCGCCGCGCGGCGCTCGCGCGATCGTTCCGAGCCAGCGCCCTTCGGCAACGAGCGGCTCGGGGTCCGCGGCGTGCCGCAGCAGCACGATGACGGCTACGAACGTCGCCTCGCGTGCCGCGGTGTTCTCGAGCACTCCGAGCAGCTTCGCATTGTTGCGCGCATCGCGCTCCTCGCGGCTGCCTTGCGTTCCCGCGTAGTGCGCGGAGTGCACGCCCGGTGCGCCCCCCAGCGCCTCGACGCTCAGTCCTGAATCGTCCGCGAGCGCAGGGAGGTTCGCGGCGTAGCTCGCGTGCCGCGCCTTGGCGAGCGCATTTTCCAGGTACGTCGGGTACGGTTCCTCGGCCTCCGCGACGCCAAGCTCGGCCTGCGCTACGACCTCGAGCGAAAAAGGCGCAAGCAGCGCCCGGATCTCTCTCAGCTTGCCCGGGGTTCCGGAAGCGAGGACGAGCCTCTTCACAGCCCGAGTGCGCGGCGCTGGTGCGCGACCAGCTCGGCGATTCCGCGTGCGGCGTGCGAGAGCATCGCTTCCAGGTCGGCGCGCGCGAAGGGGTCCCGCTCGGCAGTGCCCTGCACTTCGACGTAGCGCCCCGCGCTGGTCATGACGACGTTCATGTCCGTATCGCAGGCCACGTCTTCCGCGTAGTCGAGATCGAGGAGCGGCGTCCCCCGCATCATTCCGACCGACACCGCCGCCACGAAATCCTTCACCGGAAGCGCCTTGATCATTTCCTTCGCGCGCATCCAGGCGAGCGCATCGTGAACTGCGACGAAGGCGCCGGTGATCGCCGCCGTGCGCGTTCCGCCGTCGGCCTGCAGCACGTCGCAGTCCACCTGGATCGTGCGCTCGCCGAGCAACGAGAGATCGATCACCGCGCGCAGCGCCCTGCCGATCAGGCGCTGGATCTCCTGTGTCCGGCCGGACTGCTTGCCGCGCGTCGCTTCGCGCTCGCCGCGCGTGTGCGTAGCGCGCGGCAGCATTCCGTATTCGGCAGTGATCCATCCCACACCCTTGTCGCGCAGGAATCCCGGCACGCGGCCTTCCACGCTCGCGGTGCACAGCACTCGCGTCTCGCCGAATTCCACGAGCACCGAGCCTTCCGCGTGGCGCGTGTACCCGCGCGTCATTCGCACCGGGCGCAGCTCTTCGGGCCTGCGGCCGCTTGGCCTGCGCAGCTGCGGGTTGGCTTGCTCGGGCATCTACCCTATGATACGCGCTCCCTTTGCAGAATCGCCGCGCGCGAGCTTCCCCTTGATCTCCAGCATGACCGGCTACGCTGCCGGCACCGCCGATCTCGCGCGCGGCACGCTTGCCGTCGAGCTGCGCTCGGTGAACTCGCGCTACCTCGACATCCAGTGCCGGATTGCCGAGGAGTTGCGCGCCGCGGAGCCGGCATTGCGCGAATTGATCGCGTCGCGGATCACGCGCGGCAAGATCGATTGCAGGATCGTGTTCGCCGCGCAGGCGGCCTCTGCGCATCCGGTGTCGCTCGATTCCGCGGCGCTGGAGAACCTGAGGCGCCTCGCCGAGGAAGCGCGTCGCGCGTTTCCGCAAGCCGCACCGCTGCAGGTCGGCGAAGTGCTGCGTTGGCCCGGAATCATCGCCGAAGCGCCGCTCGATGACGATGCGCTGCGCGCGGGCCTGCTGCAGCTCGCACGCCGGGTCGTGGCGGAGCTCTGCGAGGCCCGCACTCGCGAAGGCGCAAAGCTCGTCGCGATCGTCGCCGCGCGCGTCGACGAAATGCGCCGGCGGCTGGGCGAACTCGCCCCGCTCGTGCCTGAAGCGCTTGCCGCTTATCAGGCGAAGCTCGCCGAGCGATTGCGCGAGGCGCTCGGAACCGCGGACGCCGAGCGAGTCCGCGCCGAGGTCGCCCTGTTCGCGATACGCTCCGACGCCGACGAGGAGCTGACACGCCTTGGCGCCCATCTCGACGAAGTGCAGCGCACTCTCGGCCAGGCGGGCGCGGTCGGCAAGCGCCTCGATTTCCTCGCGCAGGAGCTCAACCGCGAGGCGAATACGCTCGCTTCGAAGGCGGCCGGCGTGAAGATCGCCGATTGCGCGCTCGAACTGAAGCTCCTCATCGAGCAGGTCCGGGAGCAGGTCCAGAACATCGAATGAGCGGCCTTCTCTTCGTCATCACGGCGCCCTCGGGAGCAGGCAAGACTTCGCTGATCGACGCGCTGCTCAAGGAAGATCGCGGACTGCGCCTTTCGATTTCGTACACGACGCGGCCGCCGCGGCCGGGAGAGGTGAACGGCCGCGAGTACCACTTCGTCGACAACGCGACGTTCGACGCGATGCTCGCAGCCGGCGAGTTCCTCGAGCACGCCGAAGTACACAAAAATCGCTACGGGACCTCGCGAACCGTCGTGCGCGACCTGCTCGCAGGAGGCGATGACCTGATCCTGGAGATCGACTGGCAGGGTGCACGGCAGGTGCGGCGCGCCTTTCCTGACTGCATCGGGATTTTTATCCTGCCGCCGTCGATCGAAGAGCTGGAGCGGCGGATGCGCGGACGCGCACAGGATTCCGAAGCCGTGATCGGCCTGCGCCTCGCCAACGCCCGGGAAGAATTACGCCACGCCGACGAATTCGAATATGCTATAATTAACAAAGAGTTCGACGAGGCACGGCAGAGGCTCGCCGAAGTCATCCGTAGCGAGCGGGCGCGCAAGGCGCGCTAAGCTCGAGCGCCGCACTCCCGATTTGCCCGATCCGAAGGATCCGCCATGGCCCGCATCACCGTCGAAGATTGCCTGAAAGTATTTCCCAACCGCTTCCAGCTGACGCTCGCTGCGACCTACCGCGCACGCCAGCTCGGCGCCGGCGCCACTCCGCTGGTCGAGTCGAACAGGGACAAGAACACGGTGATCGCGCTGCGCGAGATCGCCGCCGGCAAGGTCGCCCACGAAGTGTTGAAGCGCAACGCGCTGACGACGTCTACGTTGCCGTAGGAGAGAAAAATAGGGTTACCCTCGCCCGATGGCGGCGGTCCATGCCCTGGATGAATCGCGCTTCGGCTACCTGAAGCCGGGCGATATCGCCCGCCTCGCTGACGCGTACCGATTCTCGGAGGCGGCGCATGCGGGGCAGACGCGCCAGTCCGGCGAGCCGTACATCTCGCATCCCCTCGCAGTAGCCGAAATCCTCGCGGAGTGGCACCTCGACGGGCAGGCGCTCGTCGCGGCGCTGCTGCACGACGTGATGGAGGACACCGCGGTCACCAAGGCGGAGATCGCGGAGACGTTCGGCAAGCCGGTCGCCGATCTCGTCGATGGCCTCTCGAAGCTGGACAAGATCGAGTTCCAGTCCGCCGAGGACGCGCAGGCCGAGAACTTCCGCAAGATGCTGCTCGCGATGGCGCGCGACGTGCGCGTCATCCTGATCAAGCTCGCAGACCGGCTGCACAACATGAAGACGCTGGGCGCGGTCGCGCCCGCCAAGCGCAGGCGCGTGGCGCGCGAGACGATGGAGATCTACGCGCCGATTGCGAACCGCCTCGGCCTGAACGCGCTCTTTCACGAGCTGCAGGAGCTCGCGTTCTCGCACCTCCATCCGCTGCGCTACCGGGTCCTCGACAAGGCCACGCGCGCGGCGCGCGGCAACCGCCGCGAGGTGGTCGCCAAGTCGCTCGAAGCGATCAAGGCAAAGCTCGCCGACAGCGGCATCGAGGCGAGCGTCACCGGGCGCGCCAAGCACCTGTACTCGGCGTACCGCAAGATGATCGAGAAGCACCTGTCGTTTTCCGAAGTGCACGACATCTACGGCTACCGCGTCATCGTAAAAGACGTGCCGGCGTGCTACCTCGCGCTTGGCGCGCTGCATGCGCTGTACAAGCCGATCCCCGGCAAGTTCAAGGACTACATCGCGATCCCGAAGGCGAACGGCTACCAGTCGCTGCACACCGCGCTGATCGGCCCCTACGGGCTGCCGATGGAGATCCAGGTCCGCACCGAGCCGATGCATCGCATCGCCGAAGCGGGCGTCGCGTCGCACTGGATGTACAAGGACGAAGGCGTGTCGCTGTCGGACGTGCAGCGCCAGACGCACCGCTGGCTGCAATCGCTGCTCGAGATCCAGAGCCAGGCGGGCGATGCGCACGAGTTCCTGGAGCACATCAAGGTGGACCTCTTCCCCGACGAGGTCTACGTGTTTACGCCGAAGGGGCGGATCCTCTCGCTGCCGCGCGGCGCGACGGCGGTGGACTTCGCCTATGCCGTGCACACCGACATCGGCAACCGCTGCGTGGCGTGCCGCGTCAACGGGGAGCTGGTGGCGCTGCGCACCGAGCTGCGCAGCGGCGATCGCGTCGAGATCGTCACCGCGAGCCACGCCAAGCCCAATCCTTCGTGGATCCAGTACGTGCGCACCGGCAAGGCGCGCTCCAACATCCGCCACTACCTGAAGACGATGCAGTATGAGGAGTCGGCCGGGCTCGGCGAGCGGCTGCTCGAGCAGGCGCTGAAGACCGCCGGCACTCCGCTCGCGACCTTCGATGCTGCGGGATGGGAGCGCCTGGTGCGGGATTCCGGGGCGCACTCGAAGCAGGAGCTGCTGGCCGACGTCGGCCTGGGCAAGCGCTTGCCGGCCGTAGTCGCGCGACGGCTGCTGCGGCAACGCGAGGACGCAAAAACCTCTCCGCGGCCCGATGTCGGGAGCGTCATGATCCGCGGCACCGAGGGCATGGCGGTGCAGCTCGCAACCTGCTGCCGGCCGATCCCCGGCGACGAGATCATCGGCTCCATCAAGAAGGGCCAGGGGCTGGTGGTGCACGGGCTCGACTGCAGGGCGATTGCGCGCTCGCGCCGCAACGAACCCGACCAGTGGATCGACGTCCAATGGGATCCCGCGATCGAGCGGCTGTTCCAGACCGCGATCCGGGTCACGGTGGCGAATCAGCGCGGCGTGCTCGCGAACGTCGCCTCCGAGATCGCCGATGCCGGTTCCAACATCGATTCGATCAGCATGGAGGAAGACCGGGCCGTCTACACGACCATGCACCTGGTGGTGGAGGTGGCGAGCCGCCAGCATCTCGCGCGCGTCATGCGCGCGCTGCGCAGGCTCCCGGACGTGCACAGCCTCGCGCGCGAGCGCGAGTAGCGCGCGCTACGCGGGCGCCGGCCATGGCGGATGCAGCCGAGCTCGCAGGCAGAGTCGCCCTCGTCACGGGAGCGGCGCGCAACATCGGGCGCGCAATCGCGTGCGCGCTCGCAGCAGGCGGTGCTGCCGTGATGGTGCATGCGCGCACTTCGCACGAGGAAGCGGAGGCGACCGCAGGCATGATCCGCGCCGCAGGCGGGCGCGCGGCGCTGCATTTCGCCGACGTCACCGATCCGGCGGCGGTCTCGGCGACGGTCGAGGGGACGATCCGCGAATTCGGCCGGCTCGACTTCCTCGTCAATAACGCCGCGATCCGCGCCGAGACCCCGTTCGGCGAGATTCGACTCGAAGACTGGCAGCGCGTGCTCGCCACCGTGCTCGACGGCGCGTTCCTCTGCACGCAAGCGTGCCTGCCGCACCTGGCGCGCGGCGGAAGCGGCGCGGTCGTCAACATCGGCGGCCTGACCGGGCACACGGGTGCGCAAGGCCGCACGCATGTCGTGACCGCAAAGTCGGGCCTCGCAGGCATGACACGCGCGCTCGCGCTCGATCTCGCGCCGCACGGCATCACCGTCAATTGCGTGGTCCCCGGGACGATCGAGACGATTCGCGGCCTGCCCGGCGCGCCTGAGCGCCCCGCGCATCGCCAGGCGCTGCCGCCGCTTGGCCGGCGCGGGACAGTCGAGGATACAGCGAACGCGGTTCGCTTCCTGTGCGGACCCGGGGCTCGCTACATCACCGGGCAATCGCTGCATGTGAGCGGCGGCGGATACATGGCATGACGGTCGCGGAAACCCTCGCAGCCCGCGTAGCGAAACTAAGGCCAGAGGACATCCCGCTCACTGTCCGCGAGCGCTGCCGCGATCTGCTGGTCGATGTCGCGGGCCTGTGCGTTGCCGCGCGCAATCGCGACTACGTGGTTTCGCTTCTAGCCAGCCTCGATCGAGGCGGTCCGTGCACCGCGTTCGGGAATGCGGATGGCTTGAGCCCTGAAGACGCCGCGCTGCTGAACGGCACCGCAGCACATGGCGAGGACTTCGACGACACATTCGAAGGCGGTCCGGTGCATTCCGGCGCCGTGATCGTGCCGGCGGTGCTTGCCGCCTGCGAGCGTTTCGCGCGCAGCGGCAGCGATGCGCTGCTTGGCATCGCGGTCGGCGTCGAGACGCTGTGCCGCCTGAGTCTCGTGGCACCGAAGCGGATTCACGACGCGGGATTTCATCCGACCGCAGTGCTCGGCGCGATGGCTGCCGCCGTGGCGGTTTCGAAATCGATCGGCGCAAACGAAAAGCAGACGGTTGACGCGCTCGGCATCGCCGGCAGCATGGCCGGCGGGATCATCGAATACCTCGCCGAGGGCGCCTGGACCAAGCGCCTGCATGCGGGGTGGGCTGCGCATTCCGGGCTGCACGCGGCGCGCCTTGCGCGCGAAGGATTCGTCGGCCCGCGCACGGTGCTCGAGGGCAAGCACGGCTTGTTTTTCGCGTTCGCGCATGACCGCAGCGCAGATTTCGAAGCGTTGATGAATCGGTTCGGCGACGAGTGGCGCCTGAGCGGGCTCACGTTCAAGCCGTACGCGACCGGCACCATGAACCAGCCGTACATCGACTGTGCACTGCGCCTCGCGAAGCGCGGGTTCGCCGCGGAAGAAGTCGCGGACGTGCTTTGCGAGACGGCCGAGGGGTATGTGCAGCGCCTGTGGGAGCCGCTTGCTGCGAAGCAGCGGCCGCCAAACGACTACGCGGCGAAGTTCAGCACGCCGTTCAATATCGCGGTCGCGTTCGTCACCGGCGGCGCAGGGCTCGAGGCGTTCAGCGAAACGACCGTGCGCGACGCACGCATCCTGGATCTCGCGGGCAAGGTGCGCTACGTCGTCGATCCGCATAACCCCTATCCCAAGGCGTACACCGGCCACATCCGCATGACGCTCAAGGACGGACGCGTGCTCGAGGAGCGCCAGCCGCACATTCGCGGCGGCATTCACGAGCCGCTTTCGCGCGAGGACGTCGAGCGCAAGTTCCGCGGCAATGCCTCTCATGGCGGCTGGCCGGATCCACTCGCGCAGCAATTTCTCGCCTTCGCGGAAAGAGCCTTCGATGGATCGCTCGATCTCACTCCTTTTCGCCGCTAGCTTCGTCTTCGCGGTTCTCTGCGAAGGTGCGGTTGCGCAGGGTTACCCGACGAAGCCGGTGCGGATCGTCGTGCCCGCCCAGCCCGGCGGCGGCCTGGACCTGATCGGCCGCACGATCGCGGACCAGCTCGGCCGCTCGATGGCGCAATCGTTCGTCGTCGAGAACATCTCGGGCGGCGGCGGCACCATTGCATCGCAAACGGTGGCGCGCTCGGCGCCGGACGGCTACACGCTGATGGTCGGCTATGTCGGCACGCACGGCACCAACCCGGCCGTACGCAAGGTTCCGTACGACGCAGTGAAGGACTTCACCGCGATCGCGATGGTCGGCGGCACGCCGAATGTGCTCGTCGTGCAGCCATCGCTGCCGGCGACCGACGTCGCGAGCCTGATCGAGTTCGCGAAGAAGAATCCCGCCAAGACGAACTACGCCTCCGGTGGCATCGGCACGCTGAATCATCTTGCGATGGAGCAGTTCCGCGGCGCAGCCGGTTTCGAGGCGGTCGTCGTGCACTACCGCGGCATCGGTCCGGCGATCAACGACTTTCGCGCCGGGCAGACGATGATGATGATGCCAGGCCTCGCTGCGGCGCTGCCGCACATCCGGGCGCAGAAGATGCGGCCGATCGCCGTCACCGGCCTGAAGCGCCACCCGCTGCTACCCGAAGTGCCGACGATCGAAGAGTCCGGGTTCAAGGGCTTCGACGGCGTGCAGTGGTACGGCATCGTCGGTCCGGCGAAGCTTCCGGCCGAAATCACGAGCCGCCTCAGCGCCGAGATCAACAAGGCGCTCGCCTCGCGCAGCCTGCAGGAACGCCTCTCGGCCGAGGCGATCGAGCCGATGCCGATGACTCCGGCGCAATTCGGCAGGTTCATCGAGGCCGAGATCGCGCGCTGGGGCGCGCTTGCGAAAGAGCGCAGGATCCAGCTGGACGACTAAGATGCATCCAGGGAGAGGGCCATGACGCTGCAAGGCTGGTTGACAATTGGCGCGCTGATCTTCGGCGCGGTGCTTGGCGCGCACGAAGCCGCGGCGCAGGCATATCCGTCGCGTCCGGTGAAAATCGTAGTTCCGGCGACGACCGGCGGGGCGATCGACCTGATCGCGCGCTCGCTCGCGGAGAAGATGTCCGCTTCGCTCGGCCAGCCGGTCGTGGTGGAGAACAAGCCCGGCGCGTCCAACAACCTCGGCACCGATTTCGTCGCCAAGAGCCCGCCCGACGGCTACGCGCTCGTCATCGTCGCCTCGAGCCACGCCACCAACAAGCACCTCTTCAAGTCGCTGCCGTACGACCCGGAGAAGGACTTCGAGCCGGTGGTCTATACGCACGTTGTGCCTTTGCTGCTTGCGGTCCATCCGTCGGTCGGGGCGAAGACCGTGCCCGAGCTCGTGGCCTGGATCAAGGCGAACCCGGACAAGGCGATCTACGCATCGAGCGGCCCCGGCAGCTCGCTGCACATGGCCGCCGAGCTCTTCATGAGCATGAGCAAGACGAAGATGACCCACATCCCGTACAAGGGCAGCTCGGCCGCGCATCCCGACCTGCTCTCGGGCCGCACCGCGATGATCTTCGACACGGTGACTGCGATTCGCTCGCACGTGAAGTCGGGTGCGGTGCGCGGCATCGCGGTGACCACGCTCAGCCGGTCGAGCGCGGTGCCCGAGCTGCCGACGATCTCGGAATCCGGCCTTCCCGGCTACGACGCCAGCACCTGGGGCGGGATCCTCGCGCCTGCCGGGACGCCGAAGGACGTGGTCGCGAAGCTCAACGCCTCGATCAACGCGGCGCTGAAAATGGACGACGTGCGCTCGCGCCTAAGCGGCGCCGGAATCGAGATCCAGGGCGGCACGCCCGAGCAGTTCGCGGCCGTGATCCGGAACGAAATCGACAAATGGGGCCGCATCGTAAGAGAAGCGGGCATCCAGCCGGAATAGCGCATGCGCAAATCCCTGTTGCTGACGCTGTCGGTATCGCTTGCCACTGCGATCTTCTCGGCGGCGGCTTCGGCGGCCGGGTGTCTCGCGGCTGCGCCGGAATGCACCGAATGGCTGGGCGCATCCGCAGGTCCGGCGCGCGTCAGGATCTACCGCAACTATTCCCTCGACGCGAGGAACGAGGCAATCACGCACGCCGTCATCGTGATCCACGGCCTGGGGCGCGACGCGAACAATTACTACCGCCACGGACTGGCTGCAGGATTCCTCGCCGGCGCGCTCGATAAGACGCTCATCATCGCACCGCATTTCGCATCCAACGACGGCAACACCTGCCGCGATGCGCTCGCGCAGGACGAGACCAACTGGGTGTGCAGGGGTCCGGAGATCTGGAGAAACGGTGGCGGCGCCGTCGCGCAGAAGGACTTCACCACGTTCGACGTCATGGACGCGCTCTTGCAGCGGCTTGCGCGGCGCGATTCGTTTCCCAACCTGAAGACGGTGGTGCTCGCCGGCCATTCGGCGGGCGGGCAGTACGTCGCCCGCTTCGCGATGTCGAATCGCCTGCACGAAAAGTTGCCGTTTCCAGTCGCTTACGTGGTGAGCAATCCATCGTCGTACACCTACATCGGGAAGCTCCGCCCCACGGTAAGCGCGATGGCGTCGCGCTACCCCGCGCTGCCGCCCGGCTACGCAGCGGTTCCGGCGAATCCACCGCAGCCGTTCGTGGAATTCGCGGACGCGCAGGAATGCACGGGCTACAACAAGTGGCCGTACGGGCTCGAAGAGCGAGTGGGGTACGCAGCGAGGCTGTCGGAAGACGACCTCAAGCGCCAGTATGCGAATCGCCCAGTCACGTATCTGCTGGGTGAGCTCGACATCCTGCCGCTCTACGGCTTCGACAGCTCCTGCCCGGCGATGGCGCAAGGCCCTACGCGCCTTGCGCGCGGCGTCGCGTTCGCGAAATACGCAACCGAAACGCTCGGCGCGCGCCACCAGACCGTCCTCGTGCCGGCATGCGGCCATAACGCGCGCTGCATGTTCGGCGCGGATGTATCGGTGCCGCTGCTGTTCCCCAGGAACTAGGGGAGACTCGCTACACGACGCTAAAGCGCAGCTCTCCGAGCTTTTCGATCGTCGTGCTGAGCTTGTCGCCCGCTTTCAGCCAGACCTGCTTGTCCTTCGGGTAGCCCGAGATCACGCCCTCGGGCGTACCGGTGAAAAACAGGTCACCCGGCTCGAGCGTCATCAGCTTTGATGCGTAGCTGACGATCTGCGCGCAGTTGAAAACCATGTCGCTGGTGTTCGAGGACTGGCGTACTTCGCCGTTTACGCGGCACTCGATCTTCAGGTTGTTCGGGTCGCCCACCAGGTCGGCGGTGACGACGTACGGCCCAATCGGCGCAAAGCCGTCGCACGCCTTGCCGATCATCCACTGGCTGGAGCGGCTTTGCAGGTCACGCGCGGTGAAATCGTTGCCGGTCGCGTAGCCGAGGACGTACGACAGCGCTTCGGCTTCGCTCACGTTCGAGGCGCGCCGCCCCATCACGATCACGAGCTCGGCCTCGTAGTCGTAATTGGTGGCTGGGATCGCCGAAACGCGCACCGCGCCCTGATGCGAATTGAGCGAGGTGTTGAACTTGTTGAACAGGATCGGCATCTTCGGCAGCGGCTGGCCGACCTCCTTTGCGTGGCGCGCATAGTTGAGCCCGACGCAGACGATTTTCTGCGGATTGGTGACGCAAGGCCCGAAAGCAACTTCGCTCTCCTTCAGGAACAATCCCTTGCCGCTCGACGCGAGCGCGCGGTCGCGGAGTTCGGTGAGCCCGCTATCTCCGCGCTCCAGCAGCTCGTCCATCGTCACCGGCGCACCGCTCTTCAATGCTTTCGCCGCGGCCGCGACGTCCAGGATCCCTTTGTCTGTCTTGATCCCCAGCGTGTAGCGGTCGCCGCTGCGCATCGTCAGCAGCATCATCCCCTTCGGCATTGCGGTCGGCGCCCGCGGCGTCGTTCCTGCGGCTGCCGCTCTTGCTTCGCCCGCCTTCATCGTTGCCGCGCTGGAGGCCGCAATCACGGCGCCCGCCGCACCCGCCTGCTTGAGGAATTTCCTGCGTTCCGTCTTCATGTGGTCTCCCCTGGCCGTCCTGGCGCATTGCGCGCCACGGGGAACTCTACACCCGTTCGTTACTCCGCCGCGCGCGGCTCGATCCGTCTGAACGCGGCGAACAGCGCGAGGTCGTATGCAATCTTCAGCACGCCGCAGGCGACCAGCGGGGCGGCCATCGCACCAGCAGCGAACCATGCCCCAGCGATAGTGGGCCCGATCGCGGACGCCAGGCTCCGCGGCACGGCGGTAAAGCTTGCCGCCGCCGGTCGCTCGGCCGGGGTAACGACCGACATGACATAGGCGCTGCGCGTCGGCACGTCCATCTGCGAAAGCAGGCTGCGCACGAGAAGAAGGCCGAGCGCGAGCTCGAGCGACGAGGCGAAGGCGGCGCCGATCAGGCATAGGCTCGACGGGATGTGCGTGAACACCATAGTGTTGATGAGGCCGATACGCCGCGCCAGCGGTACCGCCGCGAGCTGCGACACAGCGCTGAAGAGACCCGTCCAGAAGAAGAATGCACCCGCTGCCGTGAGCGACATGCCGAAGCGCTCGAAAAGCCACAGCGCGAGCAACGCGTTGATGACGAGCCCGCCGGCGAACGAGTCGACGCTGAAGAGTCCCGCGAGCCGAACGACGATCGCGCGCGACGGACCCAACGGTGCAGCGGGCCGCGCTTCCTCGATCCGGGGTGGCGGGATGCGCAGATAGAGAAGCCAGACGATTGCGCCGACCGCTGCATACACGACGAACATGACCCGCAAGGCATCTACTATTTGCCATCCCGCTCCGGTCGCAAGCCAGTCCGGCACCGCCACCGCGAGCGCACCGAACGCCCCGAACACCGAGCCGATGAAGCTATAGCGCGCGAAGAGACCGGTGCGCGCGTGCGCCGTTCCCGAGGCAGCAAGGATGCTGTGTTCGAGCGGCAGAAACACGCTTACGTCGCCGCCGCTCGGGTTGAGAGGACCCATAAATGCGACGACCAGCAATGGCCAGAGCGCTGTGAGACTTGCGAAGCCCAGTCCCGTCGCCGCCATCAGCACGGCGGCGGCGAGCAGCAGACGGCGCAGCGCAAACCGATGTCCCCAGCGCCCCACAGCGAGCGTGGCAAGGGCCGAGCCGAACAGTGCAGCCGTACTCAACAGGCCGACCTCGAACTGGCCATGACCAAGCGCGAGCAAATACGCGGGCAGCAGCACCGCCACGAAGCCATCGGCGAACGCACGCAGCGCGCGCGCGGTGAGCACGAGGGAAATCACGAAAACTCACCGCTCATTTTTTCGCGCCGAAGGAGAAGTCATCGAACGCGGTGACGCTGTCGGCTTTCGTCCAAACGCCCACCGCGCCTGCGCCCGCAATATGATCGTCCTTCGCCTCAATGTACGCCTTGCCGTTGAGAAGCACCTTGATTCGAGCTCCCGCAAACTCGACGCGCAGCGTATGCCAGACATTGCGCGGCACCGGTGCGTTCACGTATTTGATGGTGTTGCGCCTGCCGTTCGCGGTGTAATACAGCGATACATTGTCTTCCAGCGCGTTCGCCCGCGCGACGTAGTAGTTGTCGCCGTCCTTGAAACGCCAGATCACGCCGCCCGCCTGGTCCTGCTGGCCCTTCTCGGATTTGAACTTCACTTCCACGAAACCATCCGCAAGCGAGGTGTTCGTTTTCGCGCACCAGGGAAACGTACCCGACCCGCTTTGCCGCAGCACATTCGGCGCGCTGGGCGCCGAAGATTCGGCCTCCACGATCCAGCGCGGGCTGCCCTTCCCCGTTACGCCGCACGACCAGCCAGCCGGGACCGTGCCGGGCTTGTCCTGATCGAAATTCTCCGTTTCGGCAACAGCGGCGCTCGCCGAAAGGATTGTCAACGCAACCATGATGGCTCCTCTCATCTACGTTCTTCGCTTCATCGGTACGCCTCCGGGTTCCACGTATGGACTTCGTCCTGTCCTTCCTTGCTCCAGGCATACAGCGCGTCGTACAGCACCATGCCGTGCTTCAGCATCTCGTGATCATCCGGGAAGATGCGTGACAGCCCGAGCGACACTGCAGCAAGTCCAGGCGCCTGCGGCGCGAGGTCGAGCTTCGCGGTATCGGCGCCGCGCACGATCAACGCGAGGCGCTGCAGCGCCGGATCCGCGCCGAGTCGGTAGTGCTTGATGAACGTGTCGAAGCTGCAAAGCTCGCCAT
>DASYPC010000288.1:0-2429 GCA_036007105.1 Burkholderiales bacterium
CGATGCGCGCGACCACGCCCAGCGGCTCGCGCAGTGTGTAGTTCAACGTGCCCTCACCGATCGGGATGGTGCTGCCCTTCATCTCGGTGACCAGACCGGCGAAATAATCCATGTAGTCGGCGCTGATCTCGACGTCGTAGAGCATCGCGGTGAGCGGATTGCCGCCGTCGAGCGCGTCGAGATAAGCGAGCTCTTCGGCGTGCTGGCGGAGACTCGCCGCTGCCTTGCGGATCGCCTTCGCGCGTTGCTGCGCGGGCATGTCGCGCCAGAGAAGGAACGCCTGTCGCGCCGCGGTGACGGCGCAATCGACGTCTTCGACCGTGGCCTCGACCGCGGTGCCGAGCGATTCGCCCGTCGCCGGGCTCGTCACTGCGATCTCGCGTCCGCCCGCGGAGGTATGCCAACCACCGCCGTAATAGAGGCCGCGATGCTGCGGCAGGCGTCGATCGAGCGGTCTTTCGGCAGTCTGGAGCATGCGAGAGTTCGATTTAGCGCTGCGCCGGCACGTGGCGCAGCAGCGACGAGGAAACTGCGCGCGAATATTCCGGCGCGACACGCACGTCGACCACGACCACGGCGCCGGCGCGCACGTCGGCCACCGCTTTCTCGATCGTAACGGCAAGCTCGTCGACGCTGCGCAGGGGACCGTAACCTATTGCGCCCTGACCGCGCGCAAGCGTCGCAAGATCGAATGGCGGATCGCTCATGCGCATGCCGATCCAGCGGTTTTCCACGGGCCGGCCGCGCAGGCGCGCCATGCGCTCCTGATGCAGCTCGTCGTTGAAGAACGATTCGTTGTTGGCAACGATGATGAGCACCGGCACGCGATAGTGAACGCCGGTCCAGAGCGCGGTGAGACCCATCAGATAATCGCCGTCGCCCAGGACCGCGACCGGCAGCCGGCCACCGCCGCGCAGCGCCAACGCCGCGCCCACCGCCATGCCCGGGCCCGAGCCGATGCCGCCGCCGCCGTCAAAGCCGATGTAGTCCTGCGGGTGCGCAAAACGGCAGAACTCGCCCGGCCAGCCGAGCGGCAGGCGGATGTACGAGGGGTTGTGCGGCGCAAGCGTCTCCGTCGTCACGCGCGCCATGTCGTCCAGCGGCATGCGCTCACCGGTGGCAGGCCGCTGCTCGTTGCTTGCGCCTGCGGTATCCGCGTCTTTCACGAACCACGATTTGCCCGGCTTCTCGGAACGGGGCCTAAGCTCCGCGAGCAGCGCGGCCACGAGTGAATCCGGCGGCGCAAGGATCGAGAGATCGGTCGGCGGCAACGCCTGATAGTCCGCATTCCAGCCGTGGTGGATGTACTGATCGACCGAGCACTGGACGATCTTGCCTCGCGGCAGCTCGCCTCCGCAGGCTTGGAGCAGCGTGCCGCCGAGGTCGATCCAGTCGAGGCTCAGGATCACGTCGGCGTCGCGGAGTGCTTTCGTCGCGGCGCCGCTGACATACAGCCTCGGCGGAAAAGGATGGAGCGCATGCTGCGTCGGAAAGCTCGCACCGGTCTTGATGTCAGTAAGCGCGACTGCGCCGATTCTCTCGGCCAAGGCGACGCGGCGCTCGAAATCCGCGGGATCGCTGGACACGCGGCCGATCAGGAGCAGCGGCCGTTGGGAACTCTCGAGCAGACGCGCGACATCGCGGACCGTTTCCTGCGGCGCGATGCCGGGAGTCGGCGCGGGGTAGCGGTCGAGCGAGGGCAGGGGCACCGGCGCGGGCAGGCCTTCCTCCTGGAGCGCGGCGTCGAAGGATACGTAGACGGGACCCTGCGGCGGTGTGGTCGCGATGCGATAGGCGCGCAACATCGCTTCGAGCGCGGCGGTCACCGATCCGGGCTGGTCGTCCCACTTGGTGTAACCGCGCACCAGCGCGCCCAGGTCGCGCGAGGTGTGGATCCAGTCGACCCACGGACGCCGCTTCACCGCATCGATCGGGCCCACGCCCCCCAGGAGCAATATCGGGATGCGATCGCACCACGCGTTGAAGATCGCCATGGTCGCGTGCATGAGCCCGATGTTGGCGTGCAGGGCGACCGCGAGCGGCCGGCCGGTGACCCGTGCATAGCCATGGGCGAGCGCGACCGCGTGCTCTTCGTGCACGCACAGCAGGAGCTCCGGCCGCGTGTTCCCGAGGTGGTTGACCAGGCTGTCGTGCAGCCCGCGGAAGCTGGCACCGGGAGTGAGCGCGACGAACGGAATTTCGAGCGCGCGCAAAAGCTCCGTGATCGCATCGCTGCCCCAGTCAGCGGTGGTCTGCGCCTTGGGAATGTCGCGCGCTTTGTCGTTCATGCGCGCTCTGCCTCTCGCCCGGGCGGCCTCATGTGCCGCTCCTCCTGATCGTCTATCGGCTTCGGACTGTAACGCATGCACGCTAGGGGGGCAACGCGGCAATGTCGCTTGCAACGAGTAGCCTGGGCTGAGCGAAGCGAT
>DASYPC010000289.1:0-2040 GCA_036007105.1 Burkholderiales bacterium
GATGGCCGTGGCCGCGGCCAGGGTGATCCCCTTGTAGGCCGGCCCGAACAGTTGATCGCACGCGATTCCTGACGCCAGATACGCTTCGGCATAGAACCGTCCAAGGCGGCGCAGGCTTTCGCCGTCGTTGAATAGCCCCGCGTTGAAAAAGTATGGTGTCTTGCGCCCCGCCTTGGTTACAAACTGTCCGAAGCGGAGCACGTCGCGTGCCAAGGCGAAAGCGAGAAAATCGTGGCGAAACTGGCTCATCGGCACAGGGCAAAAAACGGAGCGTATTTTACCTGTAAACTCCGCGCTCCTCGCAGCACCCGGTCGCCTCATGCGCATCGTCACGCTCAACGTCAACGGCATCCGCTCCGCGGAGCGCAAGGGCCTTTCGCGCTGGCTCGCGCGCGTCGAGCCCTGGGATGTGGTGTGCCTGCAGGAGATCAAGGCCGACTCGAACGAGGTGCCGCGCCCGCTACTGGCGCCGCGAAAAGCGCACGGCTTCTTCCTGTCGGCTTCGCGCAAGGGATATGCGGGCGTCGCCCTCTACGCCAAGCGCAGGCCCAAGGTGACGACCGGTTTCGGCTCGACCGAATTCGACGGGGAAGGCCGCTATCTCGAAGCCGATTTCGGCAAGCTCGCCGTCGCCAGCGTCTACCTGCCCTCCGGATCCGCGGGTCCGCATCGACAGGCGTCGAAGTTCCGCTTCCTGGAGACCTTCCTGCCGCATCTGCTCGAGCTGCGCCGACAAAAGCGCGAGATCATTCTCTGCGGCGACTGGAACATCGCGCATCAGGCGATCGATCTTAGGAACTGGCGCAGCAATCAGAAGAACTCCGGCTTCCTGCCCGAGGAGCGGGCGTGGCTGACGCGGGTCTTCGACGAACTGGGCTTCGTCGACGTTTTCCGCCGCATCAATCAGGAGCCCGGGCATTACACGTGGTGGTCGAACCGCGGCCAGGCGTGGGCAAAGAACGTCGGCTGGCGCATCGACTACCAGATCGCGACGCCCGGGATCGCCGCCAAAGCATGCGCAGTGTCGATCTACAAGAACCGACGCTTCTCGGATCATGCGCCGCTGATCATCGACTACGATTTCGAGTTGGGTTGACACTGTACCTTGATCCGAATAAGCAACCTCACGCTCGCCCGCGGCAACAAGCGCTTGCTCGAAGACGCGACGCTGACCGTGCACCCGGGACACCGGGTGGGCCTGATCGGCGCCAACGGCAGCGGGAAGTCGTCGCTCTTCGCGCTGCTGCGCGGCGAGATCGATGCCGACGCGGGCGAGGTGTCGCTGCCGCCGTCGTGGTTGATCGCCCACGTCGCGCAGGAGACGCCGCCCGTAACGGCTCCCGCGATCGAATTCGTGCTCGACGGCGACGTGGAGCTCCGCGCCGTGCAGCGCGCGCTGGTTGACGCCGAAGCCCATCCGGGCACTGCCGGGGAACACCTCGCCGAGCTGCATCATCGCTTTGATGCGATCGACGGTTACAGCGCGCGCGCCCGCGCGGCGAGCCTGCTCTCCGGCCTGGGATTTACCTCGGCGCGCCATGACGACCCGGTCGCAAGCTTCTCCGGCGGCTGGCGCATGCGGCTCAACCTGGCGCAAGCGTTGATGACGCGGTCCGACCTGCTCTTGCTCGACGAGCCGACCAACCATCTCGATCTCGATGCCGTGCTATGGCTCGAGGAGTGGCTGCAGCGTTACGCCGGAACGCTGCTGCTCGTTACTCACGACCGTGATTTTCTCGACGCGGTCGTCACATCGATCGTCCATCTCGACGGGCGCAAGCTGCGGCTCTACACCGGCAACTACTCGCAATTCGAGCGCGAGCACGCGCTGGCACTGGCGCAGCAGCAGGCGGCCTACGCCAAACAGCAGCGGCAGATCGCGCACCTGCGCTCGTACATCGACCGCTTTCGCGCCAAGGCGACCAAGGCCAAGCAGGCGCAGAGCCGGATGAAGACGCTGGAGCGCATGGAGTTGATCGCCGCGGCGCACGTCGACAGCCCGTTTTCGTTCGCGTTTCCCGCGACCGAGATCCACGCGCG
>DASYPC010000290.1:0-1727 GCA_036007105.1 Burkholderiales bacterium
GCCACAGCGCGGCGAACGAAGCCATCGTCGTCACCGACAGCACGCGCCGGCCGGAATCCGCGCGTAAACGGTCGGTGACCAGGCGCATCGTCGCCAGCACTTGCGCGGCAGCGGAAAAAAGCTGCTGCCCTGCGGCGGTCAGGGCCAGCGAGCGATGGCGGCGCTGAAAAAGCGGCACGCCGAGCTGCTGCTCCAGCTCCTGGATCTGTCGGCTGACGGCCGACTGCGAGAGGTACAGCTCGGCTCCCGCCTTGGTGAACGAGAGCAGCCGCGCCGCGGCTTCGAAGCCGGTCAGCAGGTCGAGCGAAGGCAGGCGCGGGACGGCTTTCGCATTCCTATCTTGCATGCATGTCCTGCGTATTTACCGTTTGAGACCGGGGCCCCAAGGATGCATCATTCGCATGCCAACTACAAGGACCTTTATATGAAACTCGAACTCCAATCCGGCGGCCTGCGACTCGATCGAGGCCAGCTTCTCAAGGTGCGCGACGCGGCCGGCAGCACGGTGTGCGCACTCGAGGGCGCAGTCTGGATCACCGAAGACCACCAGCTCAAGGACATCGTACTCGAGGAAGGCGAATGCTACCGGCTGCGCAATCCCGGCCTCGCCATCGTGCACGCGCTGAGCGGCCCTGCCGCCGTCGCACTGAACTGAAAGGACCCCGTCATGAATGCCAATCTGGAACGTCACTGGAACAACCCCGAAGTGGGGAGGGACATGGACGCCACTGCGCGCCGCGAGCGCGCCCAGGTGCTCAGGCGCTTCCTCGAGCAGGCAGCGCAAGCGCTGCTCGGACCCGGCACCCGCGCAAAGCGCGGGCATCGCATCGATACGTCGCGGCCCTGCGAAGCCTGCTAGGAAAAATAGGGCGGACCCCGTTTCATGTCTGCGCCCCGCTACCCGTTCGAGCTGGTGGGGACCCATCGCCTGAAGAGCGGGCGGTTGGTCCTCATCCGGCCGATCCACCCGCAGGACGAAACGCTCGTGCAGTCGTTCGTGCGCGGGCTCTCTGCACGCTCGCGCTACTTCAGATTTCACAACGCGATCCGCGAGCTCGATCCCAGGATGCTGCACGCAGCGACGCACGTGGACTATCGCCGCCACCTGGCGCTGATCGCAGAATGGTTCGACGGCGAATCGGAAACCGAGATCGGCGCCGCGCGCTACGCGGTGCGCAAGGATGAGCGCACCGCCGAATTCGCGGTCGCGATCGCCGACGCATGGCAGCGCCAGGGTCTCGCGCGCCATCTGCTCGAGCGGTTGATCGCGACCGCCTCGCAGCGCGGCCTGCGCCGGCTCGAAGGAGACGTGCTGGAAGACAATCACGCGATGCTCGCGCTCGCGCGCGAGCTCGGATTCGAGGTGCACGAGCACGCGAGCGAGCCCGGCGTATTCGTGGTTGCGCGCGATCTCGTCGAAGCGCGGTCGCTGCGGGCCAGCGGCCCGCGGGAGAATATCGGCGTCCCTGCGTATTCCGCCTGACGGCCGCGCCGTACAATAGGCGCTCCATCCGCACAGGAGCGCGCATGTTCAAGGACGGCCTGCTCAAGGGCAAACGCATTCTGATCACCGGCGGCGGAACCGGCCTCGGCAAGGAGATCGCCGCGCAGTACCTCGCGCTCGGCGCGGACCTTTGGATCGCCGGCCGGCGCGGCAGCGTGCTCGAAGGAACCGCCAAGGAATTGATGGCGAAGCACGGCGGCAGCGTGCGAACGCACGCCGTGGA
>DASYPC010000291.1:0-1687 GCA_036007105.1 Burkholderiales bacterium
TCGACGGCATCGACGTGCGCAGCCTGGACCCCATCGCGCTGCGGCGGCTGATCGCCGTGGTGCCGCAGGACCCGGTGATCTTCGCCGCGAGCGTGCTGGAAAACGTCCGCTATGGGCGTCCGCAGGCGAGCCTCGAGGAAGTGCGCCGCGCGTGCGAGCAGGCGCACGCGCTGGAATTCGTGGAGCGCCTGCCGCAGACGTTCGACACCCAGCTCGGCGAGCGCGGCGTGACCCTCTCCGGCGGGCAGCGGCAGCGGCTCTCGATCGCGCGCGCGCTGGTTGCCGACCGGCCGATCCTGCTGCTCGACGAGGCGACGAGCTCGCTCGACGCGGCGAGCGAACGCATGGTGCAGCAGGCGCTCGAAGCGCTCGCGCGCGGCCGTACCACGCTCGTCATCGCGCATCGCCTCGCGACGGTGCAGCACGCCAACCGCATCGTGGTGCTGGATCGCGGTGTGATCGTCGCCGAAGGCACCCATCTGGAGCTGATGCGCCAGGGCGGGCTGTACGCCAACCTCGCGACGCTGCAGTTCCTCGACAGCGGAGTTCGCAAGCTCGAACGCGTGGCATGAAGCTCGCATTCGCAGCGTTGCTCGCGTGCGCGTTTGCGGCGCACGGCGAGACGCTGCGCGTCGGCTCCAAGCGCTTCACCGAGTCCTACATCCTCGGCGAGGTATTGATCCAGACCGTGCAGCGTGCCGGCGCAAGCGCCGAGCACAAGCCCGGGCTCGGCAATACCGGGATCGTCTTTTCCGCGCTGAAGGCGGGCTCGATCGATCTCTACCCCGAGTACACCGGAACGATCGCGAAGGAAATCCTCAAGCTCGACGGCTCACCCGGAATCGACGAGCTGAACCGCGCGCTCGCGCCGATGGGCTTCGGCGTCGCCGTGCCGCTCGGTTTCAGCAACAGCTATGCGCTCGCAATGCTGGACGAGCGCGCGCAGTCACTCGGCATCCGCACGCTCTCGGATCTCGGCAAGCACGGCGATCTGAAGCTCGGGCTCTCGCAGGAGTTCATCGGCCGCGCCGACGGCTGGCCCGGGCTGAAGGCTGCGTATGGCTGGCCGTTCCCGACGCCCTCGGGCCTCGATCACGGCCTTGCGTACGAGGCGATCGCCAGCGGCAAGATCGACGTGATGGACATCTACACCACCGACGCGAAGATCGAGCGCTTTCGCCTGCGTACGCTGGAAGATGATCGCAAGTTCTTCCCGCGCTACGACGCGGTGCTGCTGCACCGGCTCGACGTCCCGAAACGCTTTCCCGAAGCGTGGCGCGCGCTCGCCAAGCTCGAGCGCAGCATCGACGAGCGCAAGATGATCCGCATGAACGCCGCAGCGGAGCTGGAGAAAAAGACGTTTGCCGAAGCCGCAGCGATGTTGAGTACCGGCGATGCACCGCGCACCATCAGCGAGCGGAGCCTTCTGTCGACGCTCTTTGCGGAAGGCTTCTGGCGCCTCACCGCGCAGCACCTGCTGCTCGTGTTCGTCTCGCTCGCAGCAAGCATCGCACTCGGTGTGCCGCTTGGCATCGCCGCAGCCAAGATGCCCGGAGCCGCCCAACCGATTCTCGGCACCGTCGGCGTGATCCAGACGATCCCGTCGCTCGCACTGTTCGCGTTCCTCATTGCACTCCTCGGAACCATCGGCACGGTCCCCGCCGTGATCGCGCTTTTCCTGTACGCG
>DASYPC010000292.1:0-7840 GCA_036007105.1 Burkholderiales bacterium
TGGTGGCGGTGATCCCGATCGCCGCCGGCCTGCATGCTTCGACGCGGCTGAAATCCGTCCCGGTCGTCGTGCTCGACGGAATGGTGCGGCTGTTCTTCGCGCTCGGCGCCGTCGAGTTGCTCGCGCTCGCGGTAAAGTACATCTGAAATGGACATCGAAGCACCGGTCACCCAGGTACCGAAACACCTGCAGTTCCGCGTCGCGCTGCTTCTCGCGGTGACGCTCGTGATCGCCGTTGGCTTCGTGGCGTACGCGCTCTACGCGCGCGGCGTGTTCGAAGCGGTCCAGCGCGTGACGCTCGTCGCCGACAACGCCGAGGGCGTTGGCGTGCGCATGAACCTGACGTTCGCCGGCTTCCCGATCGGCACGGTGCGCCGGATCGCGCTCAACGACGCCGGCAAGGCGCGCATCGAGATCGACGTGCCGCACGACGACGCGAAATGGCTGCGCACATCGAGCGTCTTTACGATCGAGCGCGGGCTCGTCGGGGGCGCGAGGATCCGGGCGTACAGCGGGAACCTGCAGGATCCGCCGCTCCCCGACGGCGCGGTGCGTCCCGTGCTGCGCGGCGACACTGCAGAAGAGATGCCGCAACTGGTGGCCACCGCGCGCGGCATTCTCGAGAACATGGAGCGCCTGACCGGAGCGGGCGGCTCCGTCCAGTCGACGCTCGCCAATCTGCAGGCGCTGAGCGAGCGCATGGCGGGACGGCACGGCGTGCTCGGCGCGGTGCTGGGTAGCGATGAGCAGGCGGCAAAGGTGATCGGCACGATCGAGCGGGCGAACACGCTGCTGGCATCGCTCGAACGCGCATCGACGCGCCTCGATACGCTGCTCGCAAATACGGACCGGCGCGTGCTCGGCGATGGCGGCATCGTCGACGAAACGCGCAAAGTCGTGGTGCAGGCCGAGGCCGTGCTCGGCGACGTGCGCGGCAGCCTGAAGAAGCTGGATGCGGTGCTCGCCGATGCGCAGAGCGTGGGTTCGAGCGCGAAGGCCGCGACTGCGGACCTCGGACAGCTGCGCGCCGAGGTGGACGAGAGCGTGCGCAAGATCGCGCGCCTCATCGATGAGATCAACCGCAAGTGGCCCTTCCAGCGCGAAAGCGAAATCATGTTGCCATGAGAGCAGGCATGCTCGCGGCTGCAACACTCCTTGCGGGCTGTGCGGGAGGGCCGTCGCCGACCGATTGGCAACTCAATGCGCGCGGTGCGCTCGCGCAATACCAGCGCCATTACCTCGCCGGCGACACGCCCCTCGCCGAGAGGGAATTCGCGCAGGCAAGAGCCGAGATCGCTCGCACCGGCCGCGCTGACCTGCTCGCGCGCGCGGAGCTCGTGCGCTGCGCAATCCGCACGGCGAGCCTCGAATTCGACGACTGTCCCGGGTTCGAAGCGCTGCGCACCGATGCGGGCACGGAGGAAATTGCATACGCGGAGTACCTGGCCGGGCGCTCTGCGCGCACGGCGACCGAGGAGCCGCTCTCGCGCCTGGTGGCCGCCGGTGTACGCCTCAAGACCGCGACGCTCGCGCCTGAAGGAATCGCGAGTGCGGTCGAGGTTGCATCCTCGCAAGGATGGCGCCGTCCGCTGCTCGCCTGGCTCGCCGTGCAGGCGAAGCGTGCAGAAGAGGGCGGCGATCAGGCCGCTTTGATCCGCATCCGCAGACGAATCGACCTCATTACCACTGGGAAATGACCATTTCCTGAGATCAAGCCTTCACTAGATTTTGTAAGCCATTAATTATTAGCGCCTTTCTGGTCCGCAACCTCCATCTAGCTTCCCGCTCGTAAGTCTTTGTTGGGCCAAAGAAATTTCATGCAGTTGGCTTGACCTCGACTGCTTTTTTCGAATAAAGTGGGAAAACGTAGAAAAAAGTGGTTTTGTTCCGGCTTCAGGTGGTCGAGAACTCGAGGAGGCGGGGAAAAGGGATGGGCGGAACGTTTCACGGCGCGGGGGTCATCACACTCGATGCAAAGGGCCGCCTTGCGATCCCGACGCGCCATCGCGAG
Organism: Burkholderiales bacterium; assembly: GCA_036007105.1. Classification (GTDB taxonomy): domain Bacteria; phylum Pseudomonadota; class Gammaproteobacteria; order Burkholderiales; family SG8-39; genus 2-02-FULL-66-14. Next base: position 2,012 of record DASYPC010000292.1, read on the forward strand.
CTGCTGGTCGCTGCCCGAAAGCCGCTGGTTCTGACCGCCCATCCGGACGGCTGCGCGCTCCTCTACCAGGAGCCCGAGTGGGAAGCGGTGCGCGCGCAGGTCGACAAATTTCCCAGCTTCCACATGCAGGCGAGCTGGTGGAAGCGCCTGCTCCTTGGCTTCGAGGAGCACGTGCTGCCCGACGGCGCCGGACGCATCCTCATCTCTCCTGCGCTTCGCATGCACGCCAAGCTCGAGCGCGAAGTCATGATGGTCGGACAGGGACGCTATTTCGAGCTCTGGGATTCGGGCGTGTGGAGCGCCAAGCGCGACGGCGCGCTCGCCGGGGGCGGTGCCCCGCCACCGGGAATGGAGGATTTTTCGCTGTGACCGAGGATGCAGGCGATGAGCGCGAATCCACCGGCTCATCTCGCCGTGCTCCTCGAAGAGGCCGTTGCAGCGCTGGCGATCCGCTCCGACGGCGTCTATGTCGACGCGACCGTCGGTCGCGGCGGGCACAGCCGGGCCATTCTCGCGCGGCTCGGGCCTGCCGGTCGCCTGATCGCGCTCGATCGCGATCCCGAGGCGGTGCGCGCGGCGCGCGCGATCTCCGATCCGCGCTTTTCCATCACCCATGCATCGTTCTCGGCCCTTGCGCTTGTCCTCGATGCCGAGCGCGCGCCGCAGGTGGACGGCCTGCTCGCGGACCTCGGCGCTTCCTCACCGCAGCTGGAAGACCCCGCGCGCGGTTTTTCCTTCCGCGCGGACGGCCCGCTCGACATGCGAATGGATCCGACGCGCGGCGAATCGGCTGCGCAGTGGCTGGCGAGGGCGACGCAGGCAGAAATCCGGGAGGCGATCGAAGAATATGGCGAAGAACGGTTTGCTAAACGGGTTGCAGCGGCGATTACTGCTGCTCGCGCACGCGAGCCCATCGTACGCACGCAGCAACTTGCCGAGCTCGTGGCTGCGGCGGTCCGCACCCGGGAGGCCGGGCAGAATCCGGCGACGCGCACCTTTCAGGCTCTACGGATTCTCGTCAATCGGGAGCTTGAGGAAGTGTCGCTGATGCTGCCGCAGGCGGTCGCGCGCCTGGCACCCGGCGGACGCCTCGCGGTGCTGAGCTTCCACTCGCTCGAAGACCGCATCGTCAAGCGTTACGTGCGCTCTCTTGCGCAGCCCCGGCTGCCCCGGGAATTGCCGCTGCGCGCCAGCGAAATGCCACAAGCCGCGCTCAGAATCATCGGGCGCGCACAGCGCCCGGCCGCGCCAGAAATCGCCGCCAACCCGCGCGCGCGCAGCGCCGTGCTGCGAGTCGCGGAACGTACCGCGGCGCCCCTGGATCCGCACCTCCTTTCCCGAATCGAGCCCGACGCGTGGCGAAGCTGAACCTTCTCCTCCTCCTCGTTCTTCTCGCCTGCGCGCTCGGGCTCGTCACTTCTCAGCAGAAGGCACGCAAGCACTTCACCCAGCTCGAGCTGGAGCAAGGCCGCGCGCGCGAGCTCGAGGTCGAGTACGGCCAGCTGCAGCTCGAAGCGAGCACGTGGGGCCAGCATGCGCGGGTGGGGCGGATCGCGTCCGCCACGCTTGGCCTGCGCACTCCGGACCCGCGCCGCGTGCGCGTGATCGAGCTGCGGCAGGCGGAGGCGACACAGTGAGCGTCGCGTCGGCGCATATGCTCGTGCGGCTCCCGGTCTGGCGTGCGCGCTTCGTGCTGTTCCTCTTCCTTGCTGCGTTCGCGGTGCTCGCCGCTCGCGCGCTGGTGCTGCAGGCGCTCGAGACCGGTTTCCTGCAGGAGAAAGGCGACGCGCGCTATTCCCGCCTGCTCGAAGTTCCCGCCACTCGCGGCCGCGTCCTCGATCGCAATGGCAATGCATTGGCCGTCTCGACGCCGGTGAAGTCGGTGTGGGCGATTCCCGAGGACGTGAGGGCCTCTCCTGAACAGCGCAAACAGCTCGCCGCGCTTCTCGAGATCAGCCCGAGCGACCTCGAGCAGAAGCTCTCGCGCAACGCGCAAGAGTTCGTTTACCTGCGGCGCCAAATCGCGCCCGAGGTCGCGGGGCGAGTCGCCGAGCTCGGCATCGCGGGCCTGTACCAGCAGCGCGAATACCGCCGCTACTACCCCGGCGGAGAGACCACGGCGCACGTCATCGGCTTTACCGGAGTCGAGGATTCCGGCCAGGAAGGGGTCGAGCTCGCGTTTCAGTCGAGCCTGGCCGGAACGCCGGGCAGCCGGCGCGTCATCAAGGATCGGCTCGGCCGCGTGGTCGAGGACGTCGAATCGGTGCGCGCCGCGCACGACGGCAGAGACCTGCAGCTTGCGCTCGACGGCAAGATCCAGGCGCTTGCGTTCTCTGCGCTCAGGGCCGCCGTCGAGACGCAGAAGGCGAAAGCCGGCGCATTGGTCGTGCTCGATGCGCGTACCGGCGAAGTGCTCGCGCTCGCCAACGTTCCGACCTATAACCCCAACAACCGCAGCAGGCTGAACGGCGCGCAGCTGCGCAACCGCGTCATCACCGATCTGTTCGAGCCCGGCTCGACGCTCAAACCGTTCACCGTCGCGCTCGCGATGGAGCTGGGGCGGGTCACGCCGCACACCTTGATCCAGACGGCGCCCGGCATGCTGACGATCGCCCGCTTCACGATCCACGACGCCCATCCTTCGGGTGCCCTCACCACTGTGCAGGTCATCCAGAAATCCTCGAACGTCGGCGCCGCGAAGATCGCCCTCGGATTGCCGCGCGAGGAGATGCACGACCTTTTCCGCCGGGTCGGTTTCGGTGCGCCGCCGCGGCTCGGATTTCCGGGCGAGGCCTCCGGCAAGCTGCGCGACGCGAAGACGTGGCGCCCGATCGAGCAGGCGACGATGGCCTACGGGCACGGCATCTCGGTCAGCCTGCTGCAGCTCGCGCGCGCCTACACGATCTTCGCCCGGGACGGCGACCTCGCACCGGTCTCGCTTGTGAAGACGGGGATGCCGGCCGCAGGGCGTCCGGTGCTGAGCGCGCAAACCACGCGTGCGATGCGGGAGATGCTGGAAGCGGCAGTACAACCGGGAGGAACTGCGCCGCGCGCGCGGATCATGGGTTGGCGTGTCGCCGGCAAGACCGGCACCGCGCACAAGCAGGAAAAGGGCGGTTACGCGGCCCACAAGTACATCTCGTCTTTCGTCGGCTTCGCCCCGGCGAGCGATCCGCGGCTGGTGATCGCCGTGATGATCGACGAACCGAGTGCCGGCCAGCATTACGGCGGCGCCGTCGCAGCGCCGGTATTTGCGCAGGTCATGCAGGGCGCGCTGCGCCTGTTGAACGTGCCGCACGACGCGCCGGTCGTTCCGCTGGAGCTGCCGGGCGAAACCGATTTCGCGAAGGAGAGCACCTGATGCGCGACTGGATCCTCGCCTTGGTGCATGCGGTATGGAAGTTTCAGGGCCTGCGGAGCGAGTGCTGGACAGACGAATGGAATCCGATCTCTACCGATGGCTCGCGGCCCAGGGCGCGGTGATCGAGCGCCTTTGCGCCGACAGTCGCCGGTGCGCGCCGGGGGTGGCGTTCTTCGCCTATCCCGGCGAGACCGCCGACGGGCGGCGCTACATCGAGCAGGCCATCGGGCGCGGAGCGGAGGCGGTCGTCTGGGAGGCCGAAGGCTTCGCCTGGAACGATTCGTGGCGCGTGCCCAACACCGGCGTCAGCGGCCTGAAGACGCGGGCGGGATCGCTCGCCAACGAGTTCTACGGCCGCCCCTCCGAATCGCTGTGGACGTGCGGCGTCACGGGCACCAACGGCAAGACTTCGTGCTCGCAATGGCTCGCCGCATTGCTCGGCGCGCGCGGAGTGAAAACCGCCGTGGTCGGCACGCTGGGGAGCGGCTTTCCCGGAGCGCTCTCCGCCGAGCACAACACGACGCCGGATGCGCTGGATCTGCACCGCCGCCTCGCGGAGTTGCGGCGCGCAGGCGCGCAGGGCGTGGCGATGGAAGCGTCTTCGCACGGCCTCGCGCAGGGACGGTTGAACGGCGTGGCGTTCGATTGCGCGCTCTTCACCAACCTTTCGCAGGATCACCTCGACTACCACGGCACGCTGGAGGCGTACGCCGAAGCGAAATCGCGACTGTTCGACACGCCCGGGCTGAGCGTCGCGGTGCTCAATCTCGACGACGTGCTCGGCGTGAGCCTTGCGCAGCGCTTAGCTGCGCGGGGCATGCGCACGATTGGATACGCGCTGTCCGAGGCCGCCATCGCGCCGGGGAGCGTTACCGAGTACATCGCTGCGCGCGAGATGCACATTGCAGAAGCCGGTACGCACGCGGCGCTCGGTACCAGCTGGGGCCTCGTCGAGGCGTGCATCAACCAGCCCGGGCGCTTCAATGTCGCCAACGCCCTCGGCGTGCTTGGCTGCCTCGTCGCCTACGGAATTCCGTTCACCGAAGCGGCCGCTCTGCTCGGATCGCTTCCTGCGGTGCCGGGCCGGATGCAGCGGCTCGGCGGCGAAGGCCGGCCGCTCGTCTTTGTCGACTACGCGCACACGCCGGACGCGCTGGAGAAAGTACTTCAGGCGTTGCGGCCGATCGCCGATGCGCGCGGCGGCCGCCTGATCGCAGTCTTTGGCGCGGGCGGAGACCGCGACCCGGGCAAGCGTGCCCCGATGGGTGCTGCCGCGTCCCGGCATGCCGATCGCCTCGTGCTCACCTCCGACAACCCGAGAAGCGAGGACCCGCTCGCCATCATTGCCGCAGTGCGCGCCGGCGTGACGACGTCTTGCGCCGAAGAGCCCGATCGCGCGGTCGCGATCGAGAGCGCGCTGCGCGAGGCGCGCTCGGACGATGTCGTCCTCCTCGCGGGCAAGGGTCACGAGTCCGAGCAGGTCATTGCCGGGCGGAAGCTGCCTTTTTCCGATGTCGCAGTCGCTTCGGCGGCGCTCGCGCGCTGGACCGCTCGATGATGAGCCTGAGCGAGGGAGCGATGGCCGCTAATGCCCGCCTCGTCGGTGGCGACGCGCGCTTCTGCGGCGTCTCGACCGACAGCCGCAGCCTCTCAAAAGAGGATCTGTTCGTCGCCATCCGGGGCGAGCACTTCGATGGGCACGATTTCCTCGAGGTGGCACGGCAACTCGGCGCCGCCGGCGCAATGGTGGACCGGGACTACGCAGGCCCGGCGCCGCTGCCGCTGCTCGTCGTCGACGAGACGCGTCGCGGGCTCGGCCGGCTCGGGGCGCGCTGGCGCGAGCGCTTCGCTCCCGTGGTGATCGCGATCACCGGCTCGAACGGCAAGACCACCACGAAAGAGATGCTCGCTTCGATCCTGCGCGCGCACGCATCCGAGGACGAAGTGCTCGCGACGCGCGGCAACCTCAATACGGACATCGGCGTGCCGCTCACGCTGCTCGGCATGCGCAGCGAGCATCGCTACTGCGCGGTCGAGCTCGGCATGAATCATCCGGGCGAAATCGCCGCGCTCGCCGCGCTGGCAAAGCCAACGGTCGCGCTCGTCATCAACGCGCAGCGCGAGCACATGGAGTTCATGCACTCGGTGGAGGCGGTGGCGGCCGAAAACGCAAGCGTGTTTGACGCGCTGCCTGCGGACGGAACCGCCCTGTGGAACGCGGACGACCCGCACGCCGGATTCTTCCGCTCGCGCGCAGCCGGCCACCGCTCGCTCGATTTCGCGCTCAATGGCCCGGCCGCCGTAACGGGAACGTATTCGCTGACGGCCCTCGCGAGCGAGGTTCGCGTGCGCACGCCGGCGGGCGAAGCGGCGGCGCCGCTCGCGGCGCCCGGGTTGCACAACGTGCACAACGCGCTCGCCGCGTCTGCGTGCGCGTTCGCAGCGGGAGTCCCTCCGCAAGCCATTGC
>DASYPC010000293.1:0-3668 GCA_036007105.1 Burkholderiales bacterium
AGTCCGAAAGGGCCTTGACGAGATAGTCGTAGTACTGCCCCGCGAGAATCGGCTGGTCAGGCGCCGACGGCTTCGCACCGTCCGCGCCATGACAGGCGGCGCAGACCTGCGCTGCCTTGGCCTTTCCTGCTTCCGCCTTGCCCGCCGCCGCAGCGTCGTGCACGAATGCGAGCGAGACCGAGGCCAGCACGATCGAGATGCGGACGATCGTGCGCGCGCTCATTTCGCCGCCCCGTAATACGCCGCCATGTCCGCCATGTCCTGGTCGCTGAGGCCCGCAGCGATGCCGCGCATCGACGGGTGCGTGCGCTCGCCCGCCTTATAGGCCTGCAGCGCGCGCACGAGATAGGCGGCCTGCTGGCCTCCCAGCTTCGGCACTGCATAGACTTCGGGATACGCGGTCCTGTAGCCCGGAATGCCGTGGCAGCCTTCGCACATCTGGATCTTCTTGTGCGCAGCCTTCGCGTCGCCGACGAGTGCCGGCTGTTGCGCGGTTGCCGCGTGCGTCCACAACGCGGCAAGGGCAAGAAGGATTCGCAGAGTCATCAAGCGGGCGCGGAGAGCGGGACGCGAAAGTGTATCGAAAGAGCGCAATGCCCTCAACTATAATGCGGCTTTTGCCTGAAGGGTCTCCATGCGCTTCACCGGCTCGGCCGAGTACGTTTCCACGGACGATCTGACGCTGGCGGTGAACGCCGCGATCACGCTGCAGCGTCCGCTGCTGGTGAAAGGCGAGCCGGGCACCGGCAAGACCATGCTCGCGATCCAGGTCGCGAAGGCCCTCCAGCTGCCGCTGCTGGAGTGGCACATCAAGTCGACCACCAAGGCGCAGCAGGGGCTGTACGAGTACGACGCCGTGTCGCGGCTGCGCGATTCGCAGCTCGGCGATCCGCGCGTGCACGACATCCACAACTACATCGTGCGCGGCATGTTGTGGCAGGCGCTCACGGCGGAGACCCCGGTTGTCCTGCTGATCGACGAGATCGACAAGGCGGATATCGAATTCCCGAACGACCTGCTGCGCGAGCTCGACCGAATGGAGTTCTACGTCTACGAGACGCGCGAGCTGATCAAGGCGAAGCACCGGCCGATCGTGTTCATCACCTCGAACAACGAGAAGGAGCTGCCCGATGCGTTCCTGCGCCGCTGCTTCTTCCATTACATCCGCTTTCCCGACAAGGAAACGATGGAGAGGATCGTCGGCGTGCACTATCCGGGGCTGAAAAAATCGCTGCTGCGCGAAGCGATGGAAGTGTTCTTCGAGGTGCGCGAGGTCCCGGGGCTGAAGAAGAAGCCCTCGACCTCGGAGCTGCTCGACTGGCTGAAGCTGCTGCTCGCCGAAGACATCCCGCCGGAAGCGCTGCGCTCGAAGGACCGCAAGACGATCATCCCGCCGCTGCACGGCGCACTGCTGAAGAACGAGCAGGACGTGCACCTGTTCGAGCGGCTGGTTTTCATGACGCGGGCGCAGCGACAGTAGCGCGCCCAACCCGCGGACCATGGCCGACCCGCTCAAATCGACCGTCATCAACAAGCCGCCGCCCCACGGCGAGGTGGCGGTGCTGTTCGCCGACATCGCCGGCAGCACCAAGCTCTACGATGCGCTCGGCGACACCGATGCGAAGATCATGATCGACGAAGCGCTGACCGCGTTGCAGGCGATCACGAAGCGCCATCACGGGCGCGTCATCAAGACCATTGGCGACGAGGTGATGTGCGTGTTTCCCGGGGCGGAGCGGGGCGTCCTCGCGGCGATGGACATGCAGACGGTGGTCAATGCGCTGGCCGTCACCAAGGGCGTCAAGCGGATGATCCGCGTCGGCTTTCACGCCGGCGCGGTAATCGAGGAGCAGGGCGACGTCTTCGGCGACACGGTCAATGTCGCCGCACGCATGGCAGGCCTCGCCAAGGGCATGCAGATCATGACCACCCGCGCCACGGTCGATGCGCTGCCGGCCGCGCTGCGCGCTTCGACCCGGCAGATCGCCACGTTAGCGGTCAAAGGCAAGGCCGAGGAGCTGGTGGTCTGCGAGGTGCTGTGGCAGGAGGGCGACGATCTGACGATGGCAGCCGGCGCGCTGCAGGTCGCCGAGCCCAAGGTCGAGCTGGTCCTGCGCCATGGCGGACGCGAAGTGGTGCTGAGCGCGGACCACCCGACCGTAATGCTCGGCCGCGACCCTGCGTGCGACATCGTGATCTCCGATCCGAAGGCGTCGCGCCAGCATGCGCGCATCGAGAAGCGCCGCGACAAGTTCTTCATCACCGACCAGAGCAGCAACGGCACTTTCGTCACGTTCGCGGGCGAAGGCGAGGTCGCGCTGCGGCGCGAAGAAGCGATGCTGCGCAGATCCGGGCGGATCGTATTCGGCCACAGCGCAGCCGACACGGCTGGAGACGGCGTGGAGTTTGCCGTCAGGAGTTGAAACTAGGCTTTCAAACCTTCAGCACTGCCTTGCCGCGCGCCGGAGGCGCGGCGAGCAGCCCGGCCGGCGGCGCGGTCTCGAGCTTGCCGCGGACCGTTTCTTGCGCGCAGGCCTGGGCGAACGTCACGTTGACCGTCTGTCCGCTTGCCGAGCCAAGCGCGAAGCAAGCCTGCCCGAGCTTTGCGTTGAGCGGCTTCAGCACGTACTCGGCGATGAGGTCGCTCCCGCTGCCCTCGGGAAGCTCGAGCCGGAAGGTGTTGTCACCGGCCGGTTGCGCATCGAGCACGCCGCGCAGGCTCTTCAGCTCGCGCAACAGCACCTTGCCCGAATCGGGTCCCGGCAGGCCGCTGACCGACAGGTTGACGTTCTGGGCGCTGAAGCTGAAATGCGCGAGGAAGAAATTCTTCGAGAACTCGTCGCCGACCAGCTTGCCGATGTCGGCGAGCGCCGCGTCCTCGGTCGGCCAGCTCGTGTTCTTCGGCAGCTTGGTGTTCGCGTAGATCTCCTCGCCGGTCGCCTTGTCGATCGCCTTCACGGTCCAGGAGGTCAGCGCGGTCTTGGTGATCGTCAGCCCCGAGGCCGCGAGCTTCATCGAGAGCTGCTTCACCTTCACCTCGCCGACGATCTGGAAATCCGCCGACCTGGCTTCAGGCCCGGTCTTCGCCTCGCCTTCGATCGACCAGGTGCGGAAGCCGAACGACTTGATCCGCTCCTTGATCGCATTCTCCGCAAGCTGCGATCGTGTCGGCGGCACTGCCTGCGACGACTCGGCATAGCCAATGACCATCTGCACCGCGATCTTCGGATCGCCGTTGTTGCGGATGAACTCGATGCGCTCCTTGTCGCTCATCTGGTTGAGCGACTTCTGCACGTCCTTGATCCGGATCGTCGCGCGCGTGGTGAGCGCCACCAGGCCGTCCTTGCCGAGCTGCGGCGCATCCTCCGCCAGGGTTGCCTTGATGAACTCGGCCGAACGAGGCAGGAATTTGTCCTGGACCCATTGGTAGTTGCGGTTGAGCGAATCATGCGAGACGTAAAGGGCGAGCGCCTTTTCGATCAACTGGCGCTTGGCGTCGGCACGCGCTTCCACTCCCGCGGCCGTGGCATCGCCGTTGAATTTTCCGGGATCCGCATAACCCACTGCGCTGATCGTCAGCATGCCGGGCTCGGAGGGCGCTGCCGCAGGTGCAGTCGAGACCGCTGCCGGCTGCACCGGGAGGGAGGCAGGCGCGGCGGCGACGGCAG
>DASYPC010000294.1:0-8825 GCA_036007105.1 Burkholderiales bacterium
CGGCTTCAGCACGCGCACGCACGGCGCGTACCCTTCGTGCACGATGCCGTGCAATTCCATTCTCTTCTGCGAGCGCAGCAGCGTCGCCAGGTCCTCGGTGATGTCGGCGGTGATGACCTGGCCGGGAACGAGCACCGGGATGCCGGGCGGGTACGGCACGATGCCGTCCGCGCAGACGCGGTGCGCGAGGCGCCGGTTGACGTTTTCCTTCTCGTCGAATACCGGCACGAGCTCGCCGCCGCAGAAGTACGCGTCGCGCGGCAGGTAGCGCAGCCTGGTGAATCCCGGGATCTCCGGGGTGCGTACCAGCCGGCGCGGCGCGCGCCCCTCGCGGGCGATGCGCATCAGCGCGTCGTACATGCGCGAGACCTTGGAGCGCGTCGTTCCGACCGTCAGCAGCAGCGACAGCGTGTTGAACGTGCTTTTCTCGACCTGGATGTTGTAGCGCTCGAAGAGCTCGCGCTGCAGCTCCTCCACCGTGTGGCCGCAGCCGGAGATGTCCACCGTCACCTTGGTCGGGTCGAGGCGGATGCCGTCGTCCTTCGCTTCGTGCGGCAGCAGGTCTTCGAGCTCCAGGCAGCGGAACACGCCCGTCGCATTGATCTGCTTGCGCAGCTCCGCCGCAAGCTCGAGCGTGCGCGACAGCAGCTTGTAGCCTTCCATCACCGCCTGCTTGCGCGCGATGTCGAGGCTCGCAATCAGCCCGTACTGCGGGCTGGTCGAGGTATGCATGTTGAAGTTCTCGCGGAACAGGTGCTCCTTGAAGTCGGGATCGTTGACGTGGATCATCGAAGCCTGCGAGAACGCCGACAGCACCTTGTGCGTGGACTGCGTCGCGTAGTCGGCACCCGCCTCGAGCGCCGTCGGGCGGAACGCAGGATGAAAGCGCGCGAATCCGTACCACGCCTCGTCGACGATCACCTTGATGCCCTTCTCGTGCGCCGCTTCGACGACCGGCGCCAGGTCGTAGCGCAGGCCGTCATACGTGCACGAGGTGAGGATCAGCGCCTGCGCGTCGGGATGCGCCCGGATCGCCTCGAAGAGCGTGCGTTTCGGCACCGGGCCGTACAGTCCGAACTTGCGGTTGAGAGAGGAATCCAGGTAGACCGGATGTGCGCCCGAGAGCACGACCCCGTGATGGACGCTCTTGTGGCAGTTGCGATCGAGGAGCAGCTTCTCTCCCGGGGCGAGCAGCGTCTGGAAGATCACCTTGTTGGCGGTCGAGGTGCCGTTCGTCGCGAAGAACGTGCGGCGCGCGCCGAACGCCTTGGCGGCGAGCGCCTGCGCCTCGAGGATCACGCCTTTCGGCTCCATCAGCGAGTCCAGCGTCGGCACCGATACCGAGAGGTCGGCGTCGAAGACGTGCTCTCCCATGAATTCGTAGAAATCGTTCACCCACGGGCTGCCGCGCAGCGATTCGCCGGAAGAGTGCCCGGGAGTGTGCCACTGGTCCTTGGCCATCCAGACGTAGCTCTTCAGCTGGTCGGTGAACGGCGTGCGCGCGCGCTCCTGGATCTGCGCGTTGAGAATCCGGTAGATGCCGCGGTGGTCGCGCTCCTCGCGATAGAAGTATCCGTCGACCGCCTCGGTGAAGAGGGCATCGACGACGTCGTCCTCGTTTTCCTGCGCGATCAGGATGTAGACGTCGAGCTCCGGCCGAAAACGCGTGATTCTCTGCACGAGCTCGAGCGCCGACATCTGCAGCCGCGCATTGCGCCGGGTGCCGCCCATTGTGCCGTTGCGCCGCGCGCGCGCGGGCAGCGAATAGAGCTTGTCGTCGACGAGCACCGACTGGATGTCGCCGTCGGACTCGATCGCGGCGAGCGCTTCGCGAGCCGTCGTGACTCCGCTGAACGTGATGCCGCACGGATTCTCGAGCGAGCGCGCGGCGGCGTTCAGACCCTTGACGATCTCGCGCAGCACCAGCGGCTCGTCGTTGATCACCAGAATGCGGCTGACGGGCTTTGCCAACGGAGTCCTTCGGCCTCGATCGGGAGCGCGCACTCTAGGGCCGGAGTGGCTGAAAAATCAAGCAGCTATAATCGGTTCCATGGCCGATGCCGCGGCTGCCGAATTTCTCATCGAGGGAATCACCGCAGACGGCCAACCCTTCCGCCCGAGCGACTGGGCCGAGCGCCTGTGCGGCGTCATGGCGGCTTTCGGCGGCGATCACCGCATGCAGTACTCGCCTTATGTCTATCCAGTCACCGCCCATGGCCTGCGGTCGGTGGTCGTCGACCTGCGGCTCGAGGAGATCGAGCCGATGGCCTACCGGTTCCTGCTCGGCTTCGCCAGGGACAACGGGCTGCGCACGCGCGACGGGCGCGTGGCCGAGCGCACCAGGGTTGCCCAGCTGCAGCGCTCGGGGGATACCGAATGAAAGACGGCGTGCGGGGCTGCCGCGCCTACGGCAGGGACTTGATGGCGTGGGCCAGCCGCCGCTTGTGGCGCGACGCTGCGTTCGCATGCAGCACACCCTTGGCTGCCACGCGATCGATGATTGGGCGCGATTTCTTCAGCGCCGCCTCAGCCGCAGCCTTGTTGCCCGATGCGATCGCCTTCCTGACTTCCTTGATCGCGCTGCGCGCCGCAGTGCGCAGGCTCATGTTGTGCTCGCGGAGCTTGAGCGCCTGTCGGGCGCGCTTGCGTGCCGACGCGATATTGGCCATTGCTTCGATCCGGTTGCGAAAAGGGGCGAGAGTTTAGCATGAGCCTGCTGCGCGCCCTGGCTGCGATCAGCAGCCTGACGTTCGTGTCACGCGTGCTGGGCTACGCGCGCGACTTCTTCATCGCGCGGTTGTTCGGCGCGAGCCTCGCGACCGACGCCTTCTTCGTCGCCTTCAAGATTCCGAATCTGCTGCGGCGCCTGTTCGCCGAAGGCGCGTTTTCGCAGGCTTTCGTGCCGATTCTCGCCGAGCAGAAGAACAAGAATCCGGCCGAGGTTCGCGATCTCGTCGACCGGGTTGCGACGCTGCTCTCGATCGCGCTGGTGATCGCCGCCGCGCTGGGCATGGCGGCTGCGCCGCTCATCGTGTACGTCACCGCGCCAGGGTTCGCGGCCGAGCCGGGAAAGTTCGCGCTGACGGTAGAGCTGCTGCGCATCACCTTTCCGTACATCATTTTCATCTCGCTGGTTTCCCTGTCAGCCGGCATCCTGAACACCTGGAATCGCTTCTCGATCCCCGCGCTGACGCCCGCGCTGCTCAACGTCGCTTTCATCGTCGGGGTCGTGTTCTTCGCCGATTCCTTCGACCCGCCGGTGCTGGTGCTCGCGTGGGCCGTGTTCGCCGGAGGCCTCCTTCAGCTCGGCTTGCAGATCCCCGTGCTCGCGAGACTCGGGTTGCTGCCGCGCTGGCGGCTGGATCTTCGGCATCCGGGCGTGCGACGCATCCTGTTCCTCATCGTGCCGGCGGCGTTCGGCGTCTCGGTGAGCCAGGTGTCACAGCTCATCAACCAGGTGTTTGCCTCGTTCCTCGTCACCGGCAGCGTGTCCTGGCTCTACTACGCCGATCGCCTGATGGAGTTCCCTGCGGGCATGCTCGGCGTGGCGGTCGGGACGATCCTGCTGCCGAGTCTCTCGCGCTACCACGCCGGGGATGCGCGGGAGGAGTACAGTAGGCTGCTCGATTGGGGCCTGCGCGTGACCCTGGTCCTTGCGCTGCCGGCGGCCGCGGCGCTCGCGGTGCTGGCGATCCCGCTCATCGCGACGCTGTTTCACTACGGCCGGTTCGGCGTCGAGGACGCGTGGATGACGCGCCAGGCGCTGGTCGCCTACAGCGTGGGGCTCGTCGGCATGATCCTGGTGAAGATTCTTGCGCCCGGCTTCTACGCGCGCCAGAACGTGGTAACGCCGGTGCGGATCGCCATCGCGACGCTCGTCGCGACGCAAGTCATGAACCTCGCGTTCATCGGTCCGCTCAAGCACGCGGGCCTTGCGCTCGCCATCGCGCTCGGCGCCTGCCTGAACGCGGGGCTGCTCTATCGTTATTTGCGCGCGCAGGGAATCTACTCGCCGCAGGCGGGATGGGGCGCATTCGCTCTCAAGATCGCGGTCGCGGTGGCGGTAATGGCCGCTGCGCTGCATTTCGCCATGGGCGCTCCGCAATGGTGGCTTGCCGCCGACTGGCAGGCAAAGCTCGCTGCGCTCGTTGGGCTCGTCGTGCTCGGCGCGGCCGTGTACGCCGGATGCCTGTTCGCGATGGGATTCCGGCTGCGCCAGTTTTCGCGCGCCGCAGCGCCCTGATGGCGGCGCTCGAGCCCTTCACGCAGTTGCTCGCGGGCGGCGACGAACGCATCGAGCTGGCGCGCGCGTGCCTGCTCATCGCCGAAGACGCCTACCCCGGTCTCGACGTCGAGGGCTATGTGAACGAAGTAGCGCGACTGGCGCTGCGCCTGCGCGCGCGCCTGTCGCGCACCGCGGGCGCGGAAGAGAAGGTCGTCGAGCTGAATCAGTTCCTGTTCGACGAGCTGGGCTACACCGGCAACGCCGAGGAGTACTACGATCCCCGCAATTCCTACCTGAATGACGTGATCGACCGCCGCACCGGGATCCCGATCACGCTCTCGGTGCTCTACATGGAGCTCGGCCGCAAGATCGGGCTGCCGCTCGAAGGCGTGTCGTTCCCGGGACATTTCCTGGTGCGCGTGCGCATGCGAGGCGGCATGCTGGTACTCGATCCGTTCACCGGCGGCGAGCCGCAGACCGAGGACGAGCTGCGCACGCGGCTGGAGCGGGTCATCCCGCGCGACGTGACAGGCGGCGTCCCGGTGCGGGATCTGCCGCTCGAGCAGTTCCTGGAACCGGCGACGAACCGCCAGATCCTCGCCCGGCTGCTGCGCAACCTGAAGGGAATCTACCGCCAGGCGGAAATGCCCGAGCGCATGCTGGACGTGCTGAACCGCGCGCTCGTCGTCTCTCCGGATTCGACCTCGGATCTGCGCGACCGCGGGGTCGTGTACGAGCAGCTGCAGGCGTACCGCGCCGCGCTGCGGGATCTGTCCGACTACGTGGCGCGCGAGCCGGATGCCGCCGACATCGACGAAATGCGCGTGAAACTGATCGAGCTGAGCTCGCGGTGCGCGCGACTGAATTAGAATTCGGGCTTTTTGCGCGCGCCGATGGTCATTACGCACGGAGCCTTGTCCCCGCGCCGCCAGCGGCATGCGCTGACGGTGGGGAACTTCGACGGTGTGCACCGCGGGCACGCAGCGATGCTCGCGCGCGTCGTCGCGCAGGCTCGCACGCTCGGCCTGCCGGGCTGCGTGCTGACGTTCGAGCCGCATCCGCGGGAGTTCTTCTCGCCCGCCGCAGCGCCGTCGCGCCTGACGCGGCTGCGCGAGAAGCTCGAATTGTTTGCGCAGGCTGGCATCGAGCGCACGCACGTGGCGCGCTTCGACGCGAAGCTCGCCGGGCTTGCGCCTGAACGATTCATCGACGACGTTCTGGTCGCCGGGCTCGGGGTGGCGTGGCTGCTGGTCGGGCGGGACTTCCGCTTCGGCGCCCGGCGCGCCGGCGACTTTGCGCTGCTCGAGCGCGCCGCGGCGCGGCATGGTTTCGCGCTCGAGGCGATGCCGGACGTCGCCGAGCGCGGTGAACGAGTATCGAGCTCGGCGGTGCGTGCCGCGCTCGCATCCGGGGATTTGCGGCGCGCCGAGCTGCTGCTCGGCAGGCGCTACACGATGAGCGGCCGGGTGGTGCACGGCGACGGCCTCGGCCGGCCGCTCGGGTTCCCGACCGCGAACATCGTGCTGCGCAGGCGTACGCCGATGACCGGGATCTTCGTCGTCGAGGCGGAGCTCGAAGAAACGCAGAGCAGGCTGCGCGGCGCCGCAAGCATCGGCACGCGGCCGACGATCCGCGAGCATGCGCAGCCGCTGCTCGAAGTGCATTTGCTGGATTTCGACGGCGTACTGTACGGCAAGCACCTGCGCGTGACCTTCCTCGAGAAGCTGCGCGCGGAACAGAAGTACGATGGACTGGAACCGCTGCGCGCGGCAATCGCCGCGGATGTCGCGCGAGCGAGGAGCTATTTCGAAGCCCATGGCTGACTACAAGAGCACGCTGAATCTCCCCGACACGACGTTCCCGATGCGCGGCGACCTTGCCAAGCGCGAGCCGCAGTGGGTCCGGGAATGGCAGGACAGGGGTGTCTACCAGCGGCTGCGCCAGGTCGCAGCCGGGCGGCCGCGATTCGTGCTGCACGACGGGCCACCCTACGCGAACGCCGAGATCCACATCGGCACCGCGATGAACAAGATTCTGAAGGACATGGTGGTGAAGTCCAAGACGCTCGCCGGGTTCGACTCACCGTACGTGCCCGGATGGGATTGCCACGGCATGCCGATCGAAGTGCAGATCGAGAAGAAACACGGCAAGAACCTGCCGACGGAGCAGACGCTGCGCTTGTGCCGCGCCTATGCGACCGAGCAGATCGAGATCCAGATGAAGGGTTTCCAGCGCCTCGGCATCCTCGGCGACTGGGACCGCCGGTACATGACGATGGCGTACAGGAACGAGGCGGACGAGATCCGCACGCTCGGTGTGCTGCTCAAGAAGGGCTACGTCTACCGCGGACTGAAGCCGGTGAACTGGTGCTTCGATTGCGGCTCCGCGCTCGCTGAGGCGGAGGTCGAGTACGAGGATCGGAAGGACCCGGCGATCGATGTCGGATTCGCCTTCGCCGAGCCGGAAAAGGTCGCGAAAGCATTTGGCCTTGAGGGGTTGCCAGACAAGCCTGGCTTCGCCGTCATCTGGACGACGACGCCCTGGACGCTGCCGGGGAACCAGGCGCTCAATGTTCATCCCGAATTTACCTATCACCTGGTCGATGCCGGGAAGGTCCTGCTGATTCTCGCTGCGGAATTGCAGCAGAGTTGCCTCGCGCGCTACCAGCTTTCCGGCACGACGCTCGCGGCGTGCAAGGGACGCGCGCTGGAAAATATCCGCTTCCGCCATCCGTTCTACGACCGGACCGCGCCGATCTATCTCGGCGAGTACGTGACGCTCGATACCGGCACCGGAATTGTGCACTCGGCGCCCGCGTACGGCGTCGAGGATTTCGAGTCGTGCCGGCGCTACGGCATGAAGGATGAAGAGATCCTCACGCCTGTGTTGGGTGACGGGAAATTCGCAGAGTCGCTGCCGCTCTTCGGCGGCCAGCCGATCTGGAGCGCGAATGCGGCGATCGTGAAAGTACTGGCCGAGCGCGGAGTGCTCTTCGCGAACGAAAGCTACGTCCACAGCTACATGCACTGCTGGCGCCACAAGACCCCGGTGATCCTGCGCGCCACCACGCAATGGTTCGCCGCCATGGAAAGCGCTCCGGGCTTCTGCGGTACGAAGCCCGCCGAGCCGCTGCGCGCGACGGCGCTGCGCGGAATCGAGGCAACGCAGTTCTTCCCGGCCTGGGGACAGGCCCGCCTGCACGGGATGATCGAAAACCGGCCGGACTGGACGTTGTCGCGGCAGCGCCAGTGGGGCGTGCCGATGCCGTTCTTCCTGCATCGCGAAACGGGCGAGCCGCACCCGCGCACGCTGGAGTTGATCGAACAGGTTGCGGAGCGCGTAGAAAAGGGCGGAGTAGAGGCCTGGCAAGGCGTAACCGCCGCCGAGTTGCTGGGCGAAGACGCGGCGCATTACGAGAAGAGCCGCGACACGCTGGATGTCTGGTTCGACTCCGGCTCTACGCACCGGACCGTGTTGCGGGGATCGAACCCCGAGCTCGGCTTCCCTGCCGATCTCTATCTCGAGGGCTCCGATCAGCATCGGGGCTGGTTTCACAGCTCGCTGCTCGTTTCCTGCATGACCGACGGCGTGCCGCCCTACAAGGCGCTGCTGACCCACGGCTTCGTCATCGACCTAGAAGGCAGAAAGATGTCGAAGTCGAAGGGCAACACGATGGCGCCACAGGAGATTTCAGGCACGCTCGGCGCAGAAATCCTGCGCCTCTGGGTAGCGAGTGGCGATTTCTCCGGCGAACTGACGATCTCGAGCGAGATCCTCAAGCGGGTGGTCGAAAGCTATCGCCGCATCCGCAACACGCTGCGCTTCCTGCTCGCCAATACGTCCGATTTCGACGCCGCGAAACAGGCCGTGCCGGCCCCACAAATGGCCGAGATCGACCGCTATGCGCTCGCGCTCACTGCGCGTGCGCAAGAGGCGATGGCGGAAGACTATGCCCGCTTCCAGTTCCACCTGGTGGCGCAGCGGCTGCAGTCCTTCTGCTCCGAGGATCTCGGCGCTTTCTATCTCGACATCCTCAAGGACCGGCTCTACACCTGCGGCGCGGACTCGCGCGCGAGGCGCTCGGCGCAAACCGCGCTCTGGCACATCACGCATGCGCTCGCACGCCTGATGGCGCCGATCCTGTCCTTCACCGCGGAAGAAGTGTGGCGCACCCTGACCGCCTCGCAGGACGACAGCGTGTTCTTTCACACGTTGCATTCGCTGCCGGAAGTGCCGGATGCGGCGTGGTTGCTCGCAAGATGGGACCGGTTGCGCGAGTTGCGCGACCCGGTGCGCAAGCAGATCGAGCAGCTGCGCGTCGAGAACAAGGTCGGCTCCTCGTTGCAGGCGGAGGTGGAGATCCATGCCGAGGGCGCCGACTACGATCTGCTCGTGAGCCTGGGCGATGACCTGAAGTACCTGGTGCTGACTTCGGCGGCCCGCGTCACGCGGTCGCCCGAAGCGCGCACGGTCGCGACGCCGAGCATCCACCCGAAATGCGAGCGCTGCTGGCACTACCGCAAGGAAGTCGGCGCGAACGCCGAGCATCCGGGACTGTGCAGCCGCTGCATCAGCAACCTGTTCGGGCCCGGCGAGCCGC
>DASYPC010000295.1:0-5963 GCA_036007105.1 Burkholderiales bacterium
ACCTGATCCGCAGTCAGGACACCGCGGTCGGGGCGTGGGTCGTCATCGGGATTTTACAGGGACTCGAAGAAATGCCACGCATCAAGATTCCGGTGCTGGACGTGTTCGGCAGCGGCGATTGGACGTTTACGTTGTGGGGGGCGCCCGAGCGCAAGCAGCAGATCGAAAAAATCCCTGGGTCCGCGCAGATCGAGGTTGCGGGGGCCAAGCATTTCTTCGAAGACAAGGAAGAAGAGCTGCTCGGCATCATCGTTACTTTTCTCGACAAGACATTTCGCGCGCGCTCCGTCGCCAATTGACGACAGCCTTGCAGCGGTTTCTTTTTCTTACAAATTCATGCGTTTTTCCCCTTCCGAAAGAGGGACGTTGTGTTTATTCTTCGGGCCGTCGCAGGTTCGCTAAGCAAGGGGAGCGAATCCACGACCAGCGAGAGGAAATTCGCTGAACAAGGAGTGCTGATTGTGTACACGACCCCTTCGATCCCCTTGAGCGAAGACGCAATGATCACTGCGCGTGCGCAACGCGCCAGCTTCGCCCCCAGCAATCGCGAGCTTGCAGAGGTTCTGTGCCCCATCTACGGCCGCAGCCTCGACGCGCTCCACACCAGCGAGCTTGCGATCGCAAGACTAGTGTTCGCGCAGGCCGCGCTCATGGCGGGCGCAGCGCTCGCCGCGGATTCCGAGACGTTCGTTGCTTCCGTGCAGCTCTGGCGCGACATGCAGGACAAGATCGGCGTGCAGGAGCGCGCGCTCGCGCGGCGCCTGCTCGGGCTCCTGTCGCGCGATGAATATTATTCCGAGAGCGAGCGTCGCCTGATCGGCGCGCTCGCGTATTCGCTTGTGGAACGCGACCAGCGGCGTGAGCCGGTCGCCCGCACGGCCGATCATCCGCAGCCGCCGTTCGCAAGATCCCCGATCCGGCTCAGCGAATCGACCGTCGCGCGCCTGCGTGCGCAACGCGACAACTTTGCACCCAGCGAGCGCGTGCTGACGCTGCTGTTCCAGGCAGAATTCGGGCGCGGACGCACCAAGTTCCGGGCGGAGGAGCTGCAGGCCGCGCGCGTATTGTTCGGTCAAGTCGTGCTGATGGTGGGTGCGGCGCTCGCTGCCGACGCGGAAACGTACGCCGGCGCCGAGCAGCTCTGGTCGGACATGCAGGACGCGATCGGCGTTCGGGAACGTGCGCTAGCACGGCGCATCCTTGACTTTCTCCTGAGGGACGCGAACTACACTGATAGCGAGCGGCGGCTGATCGAGTCGCTGGCGACGGCGCTCTCCGGCTGACCGTTCCCGCGCCGGCGATAGAATGCCGGCGTGCAGCTCGCGATCCTGGGTGCCGGCCCGGCCGGACTGCTCTTCTCCCTGCTGATTCGCCGGCGCTTTCCGCGCTGGCAGGTCCACGTCTACGAGCAGAACGCGGCCGATGCGACGTTCGGCTTCGGCGTGGTGTTCTCGCGCGGCGCCCTGGCGTTTCTAGAGCGCGACGCGCCCGACCTGCACGCGCAGCTCGTGCCGCGCATGGAGCATTGGCCGATCCAGCGCATCGTCCACCGCGGCGAGGCGGTCGATGTCGACGGTAACGGATTCTCGGCGCTCGGCCGGCTCGAGCTGAATCGCTTCCTCCACGACCTTTGCCGCGGGGCCGGCGTGGAGATCGAATTCGGCAGGCGGATCGATTCGCTTGCCGAGTTGGGAACCCCGGATGTACTGGTCGGCGCGGACGGGATTCATTCTCTTGTGCGTCGGGAGCTCGAGGCGCGATTCGAGCCGCAGGTCGAGTGGCTGACGAACCGCTTCGCGTGGTACGGCACGCCGCAGCGCTTCGATTGTCTTTCGCTCACGTTTCGCGAGAGCGAGCACGGCGCCTTCGTCGCGCACCATTATCGCTACCGCCCGGACATGAGTACTTTCATCGTGGAGTGCGACGACGCGACCTGGCGGCGTGCCCAGCTCGATTGCATGGACGACGTCGCGTCGCGCGAGTATTGCGAAGGCGTGTTCGCGGCCGATCTTGCGGGCGAGCCGCTGGTGTCGAATCACTCGATCTGGCGGCAGTTTCCGCTCCTGCACAACCGCAGGTGGAGCGCGGGGAACGCGGTGTTGCTCGGCGACGCGCTGCGCACGCTGCACTTCTCGATCGGCTCGGGGACGCGCCTGGCGTTCGAGGACGCGATCGCACTCGACCGCGCGTTCGGCGAAGCCGGCGAGGACGTGCCGCAGGCGCTCGCCGCGTTCGAGCGGGAGCGCCGGCCGGTGGTCGAGAAGCTTTTCGCCGCGGCGAATGCGAGCTCGTGGTGGTACGAGAAATTCCCCGAGAAGATGCGGCGGCTCGATGCGCTCGGGCTCGCCTACGACTACATGACCCGCAGCGGGCGGATGAGCGACGAGCGCCTCGCCGAGATCGCGCCGCAGTTCATGGCGCGGGTGCGAGCGGCGCGGAGAAGGTAAGGGCGGGTCAGTCCTCCGGAAGGATCTTCCGGATGAGGCCGAGCAGGTCGCGCGGGCTGTAGGGTTTGGCAAGATAGGCCGTGGCGCCGGCTTCCTTCGCCTTTTGCTCGTCCCCCGAGAGTGCGAACGATGTGATCGCGATGATCGGGGTATTGGCGGTGGTGGCGTCGGCGCGCAGCCGCTGCATTGCCTCCATGCCGGAGATTTTCGGCAACTGGATGTCCATGAGGATCAGGTCGGGGCGCGCCTCGAGCGCCTTCGCCACGCCTGCCTCGCCGTCATGCGCCTCGATCAGCGAGTACTTCGTGCGCTTGAGCAGGTCGCGCACGATCTGCCGGTTCATCTCGTTGTCCTCGACGTAAAGAATGGTCTTTGCGCTCATTGTGCGACCCGCAGGGGGATTTCAAACAGGAATGTGGAGCCTTTGCCCGCCTCGCTCTCGACCCAGATGCGGCCGCCGTGCATTTCGATGAATTTCCTGGTGATGGAGAGACCCAGGCCCGTACCGCCGTACTCGGACGCGATGGTTGCGTCGCTCTGCTTGAACTCGGTAAAGAGGCCGCCGATCTTGTCCGGCGGAATCCCGATTCCGGTATCCGCCACACGGTACAGGAGCAGGCCGTCTTTCTGCTCCACCGCGATCTCCACCTTGCCCGCCTTGGTGAACTTGAGTGAATTCCCGGCCAGGTTCATCAGGCATTGCGCGATGCGGCCGCCGTCACCGTACGCGAGCGGAACGTCGTTCGGCACGCTGGCGAGGAATTCCAGCCCCTTGTCCGCGGCGAGCGGCTTGAGCGTCGAGTGCACGCTCGCCACCGTGTCCTGCACCGAGTAGTCCGAGAGCGCGAGCTCCATCCTGCCGGCTTCGATCTTGGCGAGGTCGAGCACGTTGTTGATCAGTCGCAGCAGGTGCTTGCCGCTCGACTGCATGTTCTCGAGCGGCCCCTTCACGTCCTCGGGAAGCTCGCCGTAGATCCCGTCGAGGATCATTTCGTTGAAGCCGAGGATGGCATTGAGCGGCGTCCGCAGCTCGTGGCTCATGCTGGCAAGGAACTGCGACTTGTGCTGGCTCGCCACTTCCAGCTGCCGGCTCTTCGCCTCGATCTCGCGGAACAGCCTCGCGTTCTGGATTGCGATCGCTGCCTGTTCGCAGAACGTTCGCAGCAGCGCGATTTCCTTTTCCGAGAACGAGCTTATGAAGTCGCGACCGACGAAGATGGCACCGACCCCGCGACCTTCCCAGAGCACCGGGGAAAAGAGGACGGATTTGATTCCGACCGCAACACATCCCTGACGGGTCGCGGGTGGCACTTCCGCGCCGTGCTGCGCGTCGGGGTAGTGCACGATGCGCGCCTCGACGATTGCGAGTCCCGAACCGGAACTGGCATCCAGCGGCAGCGGAAAAATTCGCTCGAAGTTCTCGCGTCCCGTCCCGTGATAGGCCCCGATCCGGATCAGCCCATCCTCGCCGACCAGGTTCAGGCCGACGATCCGGCCGGCGAACAAGCGCTCGCAGCTTTCGATGATCTTGTCGAACACCGGCTGTGCGTCGGCGATCGAGCTGCTGATCGCCGCGAGCACCTCGCCGGATGCTTTCTGCTGCTCGAGCGCCTCCTTGGTCTCGTTGAAGAGGCGCACGTTCTCGATGGCGATTGCCGCCTGGTCGGCGAAGGTCGTCATGAGCTTGAGCTGCTTCTCGGTGAACCCGCTGCCTTCGCTTCTCGTGAACGTGATCAGGCCGGTCGGCTCGCCGTCGCGAAGCATCGGCACCGCGGCGACCGTTTGGAACCGCCCTTCGTCGGCGAGGTCCTGGCGCTGATAGTCGGGATCCGCAAGAACGTCGGCGACATGGACGACTTTTCGATCGACGAGGGCGCGCCCGGTGATCGATTCCCGGCCGGGCCGGAGCGGATGGTCGCGCAGCCTCTTGAGGAAGAGCGAATCGCTTCCGTAGTTGAACGACACCGCAGGAAGATAGTTACCGTCGCCGTCTGGCCGCAGCAGGACGGCGCGTTCGGCTCCGCTGAGGCGCGTCGCGTTCTCAAGCAAGGTGCTAAGGACCGTGTCGAGATCAAAAGTCGTTCGGCTGATTGCCTTGAGCACCTCGGCTGTGGCTGTCTGCTGCTCGAGCGCCTCCTTCGTTTCGTTGAACAGGCGCACGTTCTCGATCGCGATCACGGCCTGATCGGCGAAGGTCTGCAGTAACGCAATCTGTTTCTCGCTGAACGGTCTGACCTCCCGCCGCCAAGTCGTGATGACTCCGACCAGCGCACCGTCGCGCAGCAGTGGGACCGAAAGAACGGTCCGTGCGCTCTCCTTGAGCTGCTCGGGCAACGGCGAGAAACGGGCATCGTTCGGATAGTCGTGCACATGGACGGGCCTTCGCTCGAGCGCAGCGAGCCGGGTTGCCGTCTCCCGGCTCGGCACGGAGCGAAGTTTCCGCAGATACTCGGCAAATTCGCGCGTGGTGTTGTGATGCGCGGCCGTCGTCAACACCAGGCCGTCGTACAGGAAGAGCGCTGCGATATTCGCCTCGCACAGGCGGGCGGTGCTTTGAAGAATTGCTTTGAACGTAGGCTGAACGTCACTGGGTGAGCTCGAAATCACGCGCAGGATCGCAGTGATCGCGGTCTGCTGCTCGAGCGCCGCCGCGGTTTCCTCGTGCGCATGGCGCAATTGCTGCTCGGCGAGTTTCCGCTCGGTGATATCGCTGACTGCGCCGACGAGCCGGATGGCGCGCCCCGCGAGGTTGCGCACGGCGATGCCGCGGTCGAGGACCCACAGATAACCGCCCGAGGCGTCACGGATCCGGTATTCATGCTCGAAATGCAGCGTACTTCCCTTGAAATGATCGCCGATTGCCTTGCGATAACCCGCAAAGTCATCCGGATGAACCCGCTCATTCCACGATGCCGTGGTCAGCGATTCCAGCCGGGACCAGAAGAAGACCTTCGTGGTGTCGGAGACATAGAGTTCGTCGGTCTCGAGATTCCACTCGTACACGCCCTCGGTGGCCGCGCGCATTGCAAGCGTGTGGCGTTCCTCGCTCTTCCTGAGCGCTTCCTCGGTGCGCTTCAGCTCGTTGATGTCGCCCGTCGAACCGATCATCCGCACTGCGTCTCCGTCCGCGTCGCGCAGTGCGATGCCGTGTTGACGTGCCCAGCGCCAACCGCCATCGCGCGTGCGAAATCGGTAGTCGCACTCGAAGCGCTCGGATTGTCCTTTCAGGTGCGCCACGACGCCGGCTGTGAATCGCGGCAGATCGTCAGGGTGAATTCGGGAGCGCCAGTCGGCGACCGTGGAGAAATCCTGCGGAGTCAAGCCGAGAGCCTGGTAGACCCGCTCGGAGTAGTAGATCTTGCCCGTCGCGATGTCCCAGTCGTAGATTCCCTCGTTGATGGCGCGCGACGCGACGTCGTAGCGCTGCTCGGCGAGGCGCGCCTCGGTCACGTCCTCGAACGTGACCAGGCGATGGCCCGGGGCAACCGGGCGCGTCGATATGCGAAGCGTGCGGCC
>DASYPC010000296.1:0-1827 GCA_036007105.1 Burkholderiales bacterium
GGCGGTCGAGAACTACGGCACCGATCCGGACCGCGAAGTCGACAACGCGCCGCAGGACCACGCAGCGGGGCGCGACCGCCAGCTCGAGACCGCGCTGGCGGTTGCGCTGGAGCGGATCGAAGCGTCGCCGCCGCAGCGGCCGGCTCCGCAGCCGCGGCCCGTGCTTGCGCCCGGACCGCTGCCGCCGCGGAGGTAGTCCTCAGCCCCTCACTGCAGGATCGGCGCGAGCGCCCTGCCGATGCGCTCGCCTTGCTGCGGCGTGATCATCGTGCCGATGACCTGCTGGAAGCGCTTGTCCTGCACGCCCGAGACGATGTACTGGTAGCGGTAGGCGCCAAGGAACGCCGCGCCGATCGCCTGCACCTCGTCCGGGCGGAAAACTCGCGCCGCGATCCGCACGAAATACTCGCGATCGGCTGCTGCCTGCATGGCGAGCAGCCCATCGACCGCAGCCACCAGGTCGATCAGGTCGGTGACGCCCTGGTCGCGCTGGACCGCGCTCAGCTTCGCGTCCTCGCGCTGCCACTCGAGCTCGTCGATGATCGCGTGCTGCGATTCCTCGCGCGCGTGGAAGGTGAAGACGTCCTTCCACAGCTCGGAGAGATCCGCATCGGGCTCGATCGCCTCGCGGTAATGCGCGAGCACGAACAGCTCGATATGGCAGATCAGCGCGAGCACCGACCACGTGGACTTTCCGAGCACGACCGAGGCGACGTCGTTCGCTTGCGGCAGGAAATGGTAGCCTGCGGGCATGCCTTCGGCGCACAGCGCGTCGATGCGGCGGAACATCTCCTGGTGCTTCAGCTCCTCGTCGGTGAAGCGCACCAGCGCCTCGAACGCCGCCTGGTCGCCGAGCCAGTGATCGCGGCTCATCTGCGTCATCTTGGGGCCGATGAAGCGCTCGACGAGACCGAACATGTTGGCGTAGGTGCGGCCCTGCACCTGGCTGAACAGGCGCTGCTCGTCGCGCGTCAGGAACGCGAGGCGAGCGACCATCGACAGCCCGTCGGGCAGGAACTTCTTCGCAAAATCGAACCTGCGCCCGCGAATCACGTCCCGCTCCAGGTCCCAGCGCACGCGCTTGGACACTTCGACGGGCTTCGCGTAGCGGCTCGCCTCGGGTTGCATCGCCTTCACTGACTTCACTGCCTGCACTGCTTGCATGACTCCCTCCATTGAAGTGAAAAGTGGACTGCGTCAGATGAACGTGCTCTCGCGCGCCGGCCAGGAAAACTCCTGGCGCCAGCGGTAGCGCTCGGCGCGCTCGGCGGGCGCGCCGCCGGGAATCTCTCCGAGGCCGATGTCCCTGCGGGTGCGTGCATCGAGCTGCGCAACCAGGCGCTCGACGCCGTCGCGCAGCGCAGCGTCGCGTGCGAATTGCTGCATACGGCGCGCCGCCTGTGCGCCGGAGCGATAGCGTCCCAGCACCCAGGCCTGGAGAGTGCGCACGAAGCGATTGCCGCGCGTGCGCGAGCGGACTTCTTCCCGCACACCCTCCGCGGACACGCGCTGGATCTCCCAACGCGCCGCTGCCGCGAGCGGCGCGGAAATCGTGACGATGGTCGCGCCCAGAGCGCTCGCGATCGCCAGCGCATCGCTTTCGAGGCGATGCCACTCGCCGGCCGTGAGGACGATGTCGTCCCGCTTCCCCTCCTGGGTGATCCACAGCGTGCCCGTGTGCGAGCTGACGAGCAGCCCGGTGCCGCGCGCGATGCACAACATCGCGCGGTGCTCGAGAAACAAGCCCTCCGCGACGATCCGGTCATCGACCGGTTCCTTCCAGGTTCTGCTGTCCATGGTTGTTCCTTTCCAGTCCCCGTGGTTCGA
>DASYPC010000297.1:0-5460 GCA_036007105.1 Burkholderiales bacterium
CGTACTCGGCGCGCCGCAGGTCCCTGCGGTAGCTCTCGGTATTGGTCAGAAACGACACGAAGTTGGAGATGCCGACCACGTCGATCGCACAGGCGATCCGCTCGGGATACAGCGTCGCGGTGGCAAGGCTCATGTAGCCGCCGTAGCTCCCGCCCGACACCAGCACGCGCCGGGCGTCGAGCCGCGGGTCGGTGGCGATCCAATCGAGCGCGGCGTGGATATCGCGCACCGAATCCTCGCGCTTCATGCCGTCGTCGAGACCGAGAAAGGTCTTGCCGTACCCGGTCGAGCCGCGCACGTTCGGCAAGAGCAGCGCAATGCCGAGCTCGTTGACGAAGAAGTTGTAACGGCCATAAAAGGCCGGCCGCGCCTGGCCCTCGGGGCCGCCGTGGATCTCGACCACGATCGGGCGCCGGCCGGTGAAGCGCGCCGGCGGCCGATACAGGTAGCCCGAGATGCTGCGCCCGTCGAAGCTTCGCCAGCGCACCAGCTCGGGCTCGACGAAGGTTGCGGGGTCCGCGCCTGCGGTGTCCGGAATGGTCCAGCGCACGACGCGCGCGCGCTCGACGGCCAGCGAATAGGCGCCCGCCGGCTCCTTCGCCGAAGCGAAGTTGAAGGCGAGCTCGCTCGCCTGGCGGTTCCACGCCAGTCCCGAGATCACGCCCTTCGGCAGCTCGGGCACCGGCAACGCATGCCCCGATCGAGGATCGATGATGTGCAGGCGACTCTCGCCGTCCTCGTTGGTGGTGTAGGCAAGCTTGGTTCCGTCGCTCGCCAGGTCGAATTGCTCGACGTCCCACGGCCGCTCCGAGAGGATCCGGGCTTCGCGCGTCGCAATGTCGATCGCGACCAGCCGCCGGAACTCGCTCGTCCGATCGGTGGTCGTGTAGAGCGTGCGCCCGTCTGGGCTGAACGCGGCGCCTGCATGCGCGACCCGCGCGCTGCGATCGGGCGTCAGCGCGCGCTTGTCCCCGGATTGCGCATCGAGCAGCCACAAATACGATTCGGCGGCGGAGACGTATTCGCCGACCGCGAGCGTCTTGCCATCCTCCGACCAGTCGTAGAGGAACCAGCCCGCGCCGGGCAGCGCAGCGACCAGCCGGTCGCTCGCCGGATCGAGCGGGTCCATCACGTGAACCTCGACCTTCACTTCTCGCGAATCGCGCTGCGCACCGACCGCGACGGATGTGTAAGCAATTCGTCCCCCGTCGGCCGACCACACCGGAGACGAATGGCGCTTCGCCGGGTCGGTGAGGCGCGCGGTCTTGCGGCCCGCGACATCGAAGCGCCACAACTGGTAGCGCTCGTTGCCTCCCTCGTCCTTGACGAACACGAAATGATCCGCGGGCCGCGGCGGATAGCTCGCGCGCGACACGGGATCGGCGAAGCTCGTGTACTGCTCGGGCTTCGCCCCCGGCGCCTCGAGGCGGAATACCTGGGAAGCGTCGCCTGCGCGGCGCGAGATCAGCAATTCACGCTTCTGCGGATGCCACGACAGCGCGCGCTGCGGCCAGAATTCCGAATAGGCGTGCACACGCTCGGCGAGCGCGCGCGGGATCGCAGGAATCCCGTCCGTCACCAGATTCGGTCCGGGCGTGACGAACTGGCCGTGCGCCGCCGCAGGCGCGGCGAGCAGCGCGGCAAACAGAATTCCGGTGCGCATCATTTTTTCCGCGAGCGACTTCAGGGACCGGAACATTACCATGTATGATTTTCGCCTTCCGCAGAGGGAGAAATCAATTTTGAAGCGCTTCAGCGTCGAAGACCTATGGAAACTCAAGCGGCCCGCCGGCGTCTCGCTCTCTGCCGACGGCTCGCGCGCGGCGGTGTCGGTGACGTCGTACTCGATGAAGGAGAACCGCGCGAGCGCAAGCCTGTGGCTGCTCTCGACCTCGGGCGGCCAGCCGCGGGTGCTGACGACGTGCGGCGAAAAGGACGGCCAGCCCGCCTGGTCGCCGGACGGCTCGAGCATCGCGTTCGTCGCCAAGCGCGAGTGGCAGGGCAAGAAGGACGACGAGCCGCAGGTCTACCTGATCGCCGCCGACGGCGGCGAGGCGCGCCGCCTCACGCAGCTGGCGACCGGCGTCTCGGGCGTCAAGTGGTTCCCGGACGGCAAGCGCGTCGCGTTCTTCTCCTGGGTCTGGCCCGATCTGCGCGGCGCAGCCGCGCAGGCGCGCCGGATGAAGGAGCGCAAGGAAGACAAGGTCAAGGCGCATGTGGTCGAGCAATACACCTACCGGTTCTGGGATCACTGGCTCGCCGACGGGCGCGTGCCGCACTTGTTCGTCGCGGATGTGTCGAGCGGCGCCTGCCGGGACCTGCTCGAGGGCACTCCGTACGAGCTGGTGCGCGCCGATCCGGACCAGCACGTGTTCGACGTCTCGCCGGACGGAAGGTTCATCGCGTTCGGCTACGATCCGGCGCCGCAAAAGAAGCTCGATGACGAATTCGACATCGTCGAGCTGGAGGTGAAGGCGCGGCGGTTTCGCAACCTCACGCAGGGCGAGCCGCATCGCGATTATCACCACCCGCGCTACTCGCCCGACGGCGCACGCATCGCGTGCCTGTCCGCCGACGTCCGCAGGAACGCGCGGGCGCAGAACCAGATCACGCTGATCGAGCGCCGCAGCAAGCGCATCGAAATCGTTTCGCGGCGCTGGGATCGCTGGGTCGAGGCGCCGTTGCGCTGGAGCGGCGACGGCAAGGAAATCCTTTGCGTCGCGCAGGACCAGGCGCGCGCGCACCTGTACCGCTTCGACCTGCCGGCTCGCAGCGCGCAAATCGCCGTGACCGGCGGCGTGGTGATGGAGTTCGACTTCGCCGGCGGCACGACGGCCTACGTGCGCAGCGACATGGAGACGCCGTCCGCGGTCTATGCCGGCGAGGACGGCGCGCGGCGCAAGCTCGAGCGCTTCAACGACGCGCTGCTCAAGCCGTTCCGCTTCGGCCCCGTGGAGGAAGTGCGGTTCAGGGGCTTCGGCGGCAGGAGCGTGCAGATGTGGCTGATCTTCCCGCCCGGTTTCGACCCGGCAAAGAAGTATCCGCTGCTGCACTCGATCCACGGCGGGCCGCACACCGCTTCCGCGGACGCGTGGCATTTCCGCTGGAGCAATCACACGTTCGCCGCGCAGGGCTACATCGTCGCCGCGGTCAACTATCACGGCTCCTCTTCGTTCGGGCAGGCGTTCATCGATTCGATCCACGCCGAGTACGGCAAGCGCGAGCTGGCGGACATCGAAGCGGCGACGGATGTGCTGGTGCGGCGCCGCTACGTCGACCGGCGCCGCGTGTTCGCCGCCGGCGGCAGCTACGGCGGCTACATGGTCGCGTGGATGAACGGCCGCGTGCCGCACGGGAAATACCGCGCGTACATCTGCCACGCCGGCTGCTTCGACTGGGTTTCCATGTTCGCCGACGATACCTACCCGTTCCACGCCAAGGAGTTCGGCGCCTGGTACTGGAAGGACTTCCGCAAGGTCGAGGCACAGAACCCGCGCGCGCTCGCGGCACGCATGACGACGCCGACGCTCGTGATCCACGGCGCCCTCGATTTCCGCGTGCCCGAGACGCAGGGATTCCAGTACTACAACACGCTCAAGGCGAGAGGCGTCCCGACGCGGCTGGTGCACTTCCCGGACGAGAACCACTGGATCCTGAAGCCGCAGAATTCGCGCCTCTGGTACCGCGAGTTCTTCGCCTGGCTGAAGCGGTTCGACGACCCGAAACGCCGCCCCGCGGCGCCGTGACGCAACCGCGGCGCAGCCGCCTCGACGCGTGGTTCGACGGCCTCTGGAGCAATTACGATTTCCGGCGGCTGTGGATCTCGCTGACGATCACGCACTTCGGCGGCCAGATCACGTTTCTCGCGCTGCCGCTGACCGCTGCGCTGCTGCTTTCGGCGACGCCCTTCCAGATGGGCGTGCTGACCGCGCTCGAATCGCTGCCGTTCGCGCTGTTCGGATTGTTCGCCGGCGTGCTGGTCGATCGCTCGCGCAAGCTGCCTCTGATCATCCTGTCCGACGTCGGCCGCGGCGTGGTGCTGCTGGCAGTGCCGGTCGCGGCCTGGACCGGACTACTGACGATGCCGGTGCTCTATGTGGTCGGCTTCCTCGCCGGAGCGGGCGGCGTGGTCGGCTGGGCCGCGTACCAGGTGTTCATGACCGAGCGCGTCGGGCGCGAGAACCTGGTTGCGGCGAACTCGAAGCTCGCGCTATCGGATTCGAGCGCGCAGCTGGTGGGGCCGGGACTGGCGGGGATCGCGATCCAGTGGCTGACCGCGCCGATCGCGATCCTGCTCGATGCGCTCGCCTTTTTTCTTTCCGCGTGGATGCTGCGCGGTATCCCGCCTCGCGAGAGCGACGCGCCGCACCCGCGCGAGCAGCGCTCGATCTGGCACGACATCGGCGAGGGGCTGAACCAGATCCGGCGCACGCCGATCCTGCGCTCGATCGCCTGGGGCGTGGCGGCGTGGAACTTCCTGCGCCACATGTTCCTCGCGGTGATCATCCTGTTCGCCGCGCAGGAGCTGCAACTCTCGGCGGGCAGCATCGGTCTCGCGTGGATGGGCGGGGGCCTGGGCTGCATCGCCGCTTCGTTCGCGGCGTGCCGGATGAACCTGCAGCGCGGCGTCGGCGAAGTCATGCTGGGCGGCGTTTTTCTCACCGGCATCGCCTGGGGCGTGATCGCGCTCGCGCAGCCGGGAAGCGCGCTCACCGCACTGATCCTCGGCGCGGGCCTGCTCGCCTATGATTTCGGCGGCACCCTGTTCTTCATCAACTACCTGTCGCTGCGCCAGGCCGTGACGCCCGATCATCTGCTCGGCCGCGTCATCTCGACGATGATCTTCCTCACGGTGCTGATCGCGCCGCTCGGCTCGCTGCTCGGCGGCGCGCTGGCCGAATGGAGCGGGCTGCGCACCACGCTCTGGATCACCGCGGGATCGGGCGTGCTGCTCGGGCTGCTGCTGATGCGGGTTTCGCCGATCGCGGCGCTACGTACGCTGCCGCACCACGACGCGCAATGAAGATCGGCGCGGCCTGGCTCGCGCTGACGGTTCCAGTGCTCGCGGTCGCCGTTGTGCTGCTGGTGCTGACGATCCGCAGCCTGATCGACGTCATGCGCAGCTCGATCGTGGCCTCGGTGCCGCTGCGTGCCGAAATGCGGATCGCGCTGCCGCGCGCCGGGGACTACGATCTGTACGTCGAAGGCGCGTTCATGAGCCGCGATTTCGGCGCGCTCGAATTTTTCCTCACCGATGCCTCGGGTGCGCCGGTCGCGCTCCATGCCGTACTCTTTCGCACGCGGGTTTCGTCGTTCAGTCGCGTGCGGCTGCAACTGCGCCACTTCCAGGTCGCCGGCGCGGGAACGTTCACGCTGCGACTCACCGGCATCCGGGAAAATCAGGATGCGGAGAACCGGATCGTCATCGCGTCTCCGGTCACGGCGAAGATGGTGCTGCAT
>DASYPC010000298.1:0-6318 GCA_036007105.1 Burkholderiales bacterium
CTGGCCGGCCGTCTCAAGGGCAGCACCCTTGCAAGCGCAGCGAACCGCGAGGAGCGGATGTCGATCCTGCGAACGGAGCGCGAAGCCTGGGCGAAGGAGCTCGCAGGCTGGGACCATGAGACCGATTCCTGGAGCCTCGAAGTCGCGAAGGGCTCGAAGTACATGCATCCTCGCCAGGTCCTGCGCGAGCTGGAAAAGGCGATGCCGGACGACGCGATGGTCTCGACCGACATCGGCAACATCTGCCAGATCGCCAATTCGTACCTGCGCTTCGAGCGCCCGCGCAGCATGTTCGGCGCGATGATGTTCGGCAACTGCGGGTATGCGTTCCCGACGATGATCGGCTGCAAGGTCGGCGCGCCGGATCGCACCGCGATCGCCTACGTCGGCGACGGCGCGTGGTGCATGAGCTTCGGCGAGATCCTCACCTGCGTGCGCGAGAAAATCCCCGTGACCGCGGTCGTCTTCAACAACGAGCAGTGGGGCGCGGAGAAGAAGAACCACGTCGACTTCTACTCGAACCGCTTCCTCGGCGTGAACCTCGAGAACCCGAGCTTTGCCGGGATCGCCGTGGCGATGGGCGCGCAGGGCGTGCGGGTCGAGAAGCTCTCCGAAGTGGGCGATGCGCTGCGCAGCGCGTGCAGCGCGCAGAAGGAAGGCAGGACCACGATCGTCGAGCTGATGTGCACGCGCGAGCTGGGCGATCCGTTCCGCCGCGATGCGCTGAAGAAGCCGACCCGGATGCTCGAAAAGTACAAGCGCTATGTGTAGGCGGCTGATCGGCATCGCGCTCGCGCTGGTTTCCGCGGCGGCGCTCGCCCAGGACTGGCCGACGAAGCCGGTGCGCTTCCTCGTGCCGTATCCGCCGGGCGGCGGCACGGACGTGATCGCGCGCATCATGCAGCAGCGTATGACCGAAGCGCTGGGCCAGCCGATCGTGATCGAGAACCGAGGCGGTGCGGGTGGCGCGGTCGGCACCGAGGCGGCGGCCCGATCGGCGCCCGACGGCTACACGTTCCTCTTCACGCTGTCCTCGCACACGATCAACCCGTTGCTCTACAAACTCAACTACGACGTCGAGCGCGACTTCGTGCCGGTGTCGCTGATCGTCAGCGTGCCGCAGCTGATCGCGGCAAATCCGGGTTCGCCGATCAAGTCGATGCAGGAGCTGGTCGCGGCGGCGAAGGCGGCGCCGGGCAAGCTGTCGTTCGCCTCGGTCGGCAACGGCACGCCCTCGCACATCGCGGGGGAGCTTCTCAAACTCAAGACCGGCATCGACATCCAGCACGTCCCCTACAAGGGCGGCGGCCCCGCGGTCACCGACGCGATTGGCGGACAGGTGCCGCTGATCTTCGTCACCGCGCCGGCTGCGCTGTCGCATGTGAAAGCCGGCAAGCTGCGTGCACTTGCGGTGACCACAATCAAGCGCTCGCCCGGCGCGCCCGACATCCCGACCGTCGCCGAGGCGCTCAACCTCCCGGACTACGAGGTGGACTCCTGGTACGCGCTGTTCGCGCCGGCGAAGACGCCGCAGCCGATCGTCGCGCGCATGCAGAAGGAAGTGGCGCGCGTAGTGCAGATGCCGGAGATCCGGCAGAAGCTGATCGAGCAGGGGGGCGACCCGGTCGGCGGCAGCGCCGAGGAACTCGATCGCGTCGTCAAGAGCGAGCTGAAGAAGTGGACCGAGGTCATCCAGGCCGCGAAGATCAAGCTCGACTGAGCCCGGTAGCGGCGCTCGTCGAGCGCGCCCGCGGGGCGCAGGCCGAGTTCGAGCGCTGGCCGCAGCAGCGCGTCGACGAAGCGGTGCTCGCCTGCGGCTGGGCAATCATGAAGCCGGAGAACAATCGCGCGCTCGCCGAGATCGCGGTGCGCGATTCCGGGCTCGGCAACGTCGCCGACAAGATCACGAAAAACCACCGCAAGACGCTCGGCCTGCTGCGCGATCTCGCCGGCGTGAAGACCGTCGGCGTGATCGCGGAGTACCCGGAGAAGGGCATCACCGAGATTGCGCGACCGGCGGGCGTCGTCGCGGCGCTTACGCCTTCGACCAATCCGGGTGCGACTCCGGCGAACCAGATCATCAACTGCGTGAAGTGCCGCAACGCGATCATCCTCGCGCCCTCGCCGAAGGGCTACAGCACGGTCGAGAAGCTGCTCGAATTCATGCACGCCGCGCTGGCAAGCGTCGGCGCGCCCGCGGACCTCGTACAGGTGCTGCCCGCGCCGGTGACGAAAGAGGCGACGCACGAGTTGATGCAACACTGCGATCTCGTCGCGGCGACCGGATCGCAATCGAACATCCGCGCGGCGTATTCGAGCGGCACGCCGGCGATCGGCGTCGGCATGGGGAACGTCGTCTCGATCGTCGATTCCTCCGCAATCCTCGCTGAC
The DNA here is from genome assembly GCA_036007105.1 of Burkholderiales bacterium. Taxonomy (GTDB): domain Bacteria; phylum Pseudomonadota; class Gammaproteobacteria; order Burkholderiales; family SG8-39; genus 2-02-FULL-66-14. The sequence goes on from DASYPC010000298.1 coordinate 2,392, forward strand.
GCGGCAGCGAAGATCGCGCTTTCGAAGTGCTTCGACCACGCGACGAGCTGCTCCTCGGAGAACGCGCTCGTGATTCTCGCGCCGGTCTACGACGCAATGCTTGGCGAGCTCGCGAAGCAGGGCGGCGTGCTGCTCGATTCCGCGGAGAAGGCGCAGCTGCAGCGCTTCATGTTCCCCGGCGGCAAGCTCTCCGCTGAAGCAACGGCGCAGAGCGCCGAGACGATCGCCAAGCGCGCGGGACTCACGTGCAGCGGAAAATTTCTCCTGGTCCAGGAGTCGGGAGCCGGGCGGGACTGCCCGTTCTCGGGCGAGAAGCTTTCCCCGGTGCTCGCGCTGTACCGGGCGAAGGATTTCGACGCAGCGATGCGCATCACGGCATCGATCTACGAGTACCAGGGCAAGGGGCATTCGGTGTCGCTGCACACGCAGGACGAGCAGCAGGCGATGCGCCTCGGGCTCGAGCTGCCGGTTGCGCGCGTCATCGTCAACCAGGCGCACTGCTTTGCGACCGGCGGCAACTTCGACAACGGCTTGCCGTTCTCGCTGTCGATGGGCTGCGGCACGTGGGGCGGGAACAGCTTCTCCGACAACATGCATTGGCGCCACTTTCTCAACATCACGCGCATTGCGCGGGTGATTCCCGAGCGCATTCCCACCGAGGAAGAGATCTTCGGGGCCTACTTCCGCAAGCACGGCCGATGAGCGGGACGCTCCGCGACACGCTCGCGGGACATCTCGCGGCGCAGCCAGACCGCACGTTGCTGATTGCGCCGGAAACCGGGCGCAGGCTCAGTTACCGCGACCTCGATTGGCAGGCGCGAGTGCTGGCGCGCTGGCTGCGCGCGGCGGGCCTGCAGCCCGGGGACAAGGTCGGCCTGTACCTGCACAACAGCTACCAGACCGCGGCCCTCTTTCTCGGCGCGATGCTCGGCGGCTACGTGGTCGCCCCGCTCAACCTCCTTGCGCAGCGCTCGCAGCTCGCGTACGTGATCGGACATTGCGAATGCAGGGTCCTCTTCACGGCGCGCGAATACGAGGAACCGCTTGCTGCCGCGCTCGCCGAAGTGAAGCGGAAGGTCGAAGTGGTCGTGATCGACCCGGATGCTTCCGAGCTGTTTCTGGAGGACCGGTTGCCCGCCGAGGCGCCGATTCGGATCCGGCCGGGCGATCCCGCGCTTCTCATGTACACGTCGGGAACGACCGGGACGCCCAAGGGCGCGGTGCTTTCGCACGCCAACCTGGTTGCCGCTGCGAGCACCGTCGCGGCCTGGCACGGGCTCACGCCGAGGGACCGGTGCCTGTCGTCGCTGCCGCTCTATCACATCAACGGACAGGTGATCGCGACCGTCACTCCGTTCGTCTCCGGCGGCAGCCTCGTTGCGCCGCACCGCTTCAGCGTCTCGACGTGGTGGGAAACCGCCGAGAAGCACGAAGCGACCTGGATCAACCTGGTGCCGACGATCATCGCCTACCTGTTGAACGCCGCGGAGCCGGAGCGCACCTACCGCTTTCCGCGCATCCGCTTCGGCCGCTCGGCATCCGCGCCGCTGCCGCCCGAGCAGCACCGCGAGTTCGAGCGGCGATTCGGCATCCCGGTGATCGAGGCGATGGGGATGACCGAAACGGCCTCGATCGCATTCGCGAATCCGCAGGATCCGGCGAAGCGCAAATACGGCTCGCCCGGCATTCCCTGCGGCGTCGAGGCGAAGGTGATCGACGCGCAGCGCGGCACGACGCTGCCGGCCGGCACACCCGGAGAGATCTGCCTGCGCGGCGCGAGCGTGATGTCCGCGTACCACAACTCGCCGGAGCAGACGGCGCAGGCATTCTACGGCGAGCGGTGGCTGCGCACGGGAGACCTCGGCTATCACGACATGGACGGCTACTACTTCATCACCGGCCGGCTGAAGGAATTGATCATCAAGGGCGGAGAGAACATCGCGCCGCGCGAGATCGACGAGGTGCTGCTCAAGCATCCCGCGGTGCTCGAGGCCGCGTCGGTCGGCATTCCGGATCCGAACTACGGCCAGGAGATCCGCGCCTGCGTCGTGCTCAAGCCCGGCGCGCGCGCGTCCGCCAGGGAGTTGCGGGCGTTTTGCCTCGGCGAGCTCGGCCGCTACAAGACGCCGAAGGAATTCCGTTTCGTGGCCGAGCTGCCGAAAGGACCTTCCGGCAAGGTGCAGCGCCTCAAGCTGCTCTAGGCCGGAGGACCGGCACGCTAGAAGAGCTTCTTTTGGGCGCCGTTATATAGCAGCCGTCCTTGCTCGAGCGTAACGAGCGGATTGAGGACATGCTCCTGGCGTTGTTGCTCATCGAGCAGGTGAACCACGTGGTGGCCTCGAGCAACGAGCCAATCGGCGATCAGCGAGCGATGGCAATGGGCCGGATCGCGCTCGGCGCACATGATGCAGATCCTTTCACTGTAGCCGGTCGCGGCGAGCTTCTCAGCCGCACGAACGAAGGCCTCGGTTTCCATGTGCGCGGCATACGCGCGGAACATCGGATGCCGCAGCGCGGTGTGCGCGGAAGACCCGCCGCCCTTGCGAAACCCGCCGAGCGCCGCGCCTTGCCAGTCGTAGCGGATGCCCTCGGGCTCGAGCGCCGCGGCGAGTCGCGCCTGGGAGAACTGCGGGTGCCTGCGCGAAGCTGGAAACGCCCGCACGTCGACCAGTACCGAAACGCGAGATTCGCGCAGCAGGGAACCGAATCCGGACTCGCTGCGCGCCCCGTGACCTACCGTGTACAGTGTGGCCATCTTTCGCCACGGCACCGGGCCGTGTTCCGAAAAACTGAACTCGATCCCCTTCCGATCTGAGTTGCATTATGCCCTCGGCGGCAGGTAGCGTAATGAGCCATCTGATCTCACGATTCGTGCGGAGGTGTTGATGTCCGACCCACTCGCCGGCAAGCGCTTTCTCGATCACCCCTATTCTGCGTACCTGCGCGGCCGGCTACCGGCCGAAAATGCCGAGCTGACCCATGTCGAGGCGGGCTCGCCGTGCGGCGAATACCTGCGCCGCTACTGGCAGCCGGTCGCACTTTCTACGCAGGTAGGCGAGATGCCGATCAAGGTGCGCATGTTCGGCGAGGATCTGGTGCTCTTTCGCACGCGTGCCGGGCAGGTGGGGCTGCTCGAGTTGCATTGCAGCCATCGCGGAACCTCGCTCGAGTTCGGAATGTGCGAAGAAAACGGGCTGCGCTGCTGCTACCACGGCTGGCTCTACGGCGTCGACGGCCGGATCCTGCAGACGCCGGGCGACCCGCCGGAATCGAGGCTGCGGTTCACGATCTGCCATGGCGCCTATCCGGCGCTCGAGTACAAAGGCCTCGTGTTCGGATATTTCGGCCCGCCCGACAAGAAACCCGAATTTCCGATCTACGACAGCTACGAGGCCGAGGGCGACCGGCTCGTGCCTTACTACATCACCTATCCGTGCAACTGGCTGCAGGTACATGAAAACGTGATGGATCCGGCGCACGCCGTCTTCCTGCACACGCGCATCAGCTATAGCCACTTTGCCGATGCCTGGGGCGAGTTGCCGGTCATGGATTTCGTGGCGACGCCCGCCGGCATGATTTACGTGACCTCGCGGCGCTGGAAAGACCACGTCTGGGTGCGCTCCAACGACATTCTTCTGCCCAATCTCGCCCAGGTCGGCCACATCTGGGAGGACGGCAGCGAGCCGAAGGAGTTTGCGCGAGTCGCCATCACGCGCTGGACGACGCCGGTCGATAACACGACTTGCCGCATCATCGGCTGGCGGCACTTCCATCCTTCGGTCGACCCGCGCGGTATCGCGGACGAAAAGCTCTGCGGCCCGGAATCTGTGGATTTCGTCGGCCAGAGCGGCGAACGCCCATACGACGAGCGCCAGCGCATTCCGGGCGACTACGACGCCCAGACGTCGCAGCGCCCGATCGCGGTTC
>DASYPC010000299.1:0-8975 GCA_036007105.1 Burkholderiales bacterium
GTGCTCGCGTCCGCGCTGGCGATGGACAAGCTGCGCACGAAACTGCTCTGGCAAGCGCGCGCGCTGCCGACGCCGCCCTACGAGGTGCTCAGCGCGCGCAGCGACTTTGCCGCAGTCGCGCAACGACTCGGTCTGCCGCTGATGGTGAAGCCGGTGAACGAAGGCTCGTCGATCGGCATGACCAAGGTGCGCGCGGCAGCGGGCCTCGACGAGGCCTATGCCCTCGCCGTCAACTACGACCGCGCGGTGATCGCCGAGCGCTTCATCGAGGGCACCGAGCTGACCGGCGCGATCCTCGGCGACGAGGCGCTGCCCCTGATCCGCCTCGAGACGCCGCGCGATTTCTACGACTACGAGGCGAAGTACGTCGCCGACGACACGCGCTACATCCTGCCGTGCGGGCTCGACGACGCGAGCGAGCGGACGCTTCGGCAGCTCTGCGTGGAAGCGTTTCACGTGCTCGGCTGCCGCGGCTGGGGTCGCGTCGACCTGATGCTCGATCGCGCAGGCGCGCCGTACCTGCTGGAAGTCAACACCTCGCCCGGCATGACCGACCACTCGCTGGTGCCGATGGCGGCGCGCGCGGTCGGTCTCTCGTACGAGGATCTTTGCCTGCGGATCCTGGAGGGCGCCCGTGTGGGATAACCCCAGGCTGCTGAACGCCACCGCGAGCCTGCTGAGCGGGCTCGCCGTTGCACTGCTCTTCGTCGCCGCAGCGCAGCTCCTGATTCGCTCGCCGCTCCTTGAGTTGCGCGAGGTCACGGTCCTCGGTGCGCCCACACACACCGATCGCGAGCAGATCCGGCGCGCCACGCAACAGGTGGTCTCGGGCGCCAACTTCCTCGCGGTCGACCTGGACGCGCTTCGGGGTGCTCTGGAACGCTTGCCGTGGGTGCGGCGCGTCGAACTGCGCCGCATCTGGCCCGACCGCCTGGAAGTCACGCTCGAAGAGCACGTAGCGTTCGCGCGCTGGGGCGATGCGGGGCTGGTCAACACCCATGGCGAGCTCTTCGCCGCGCAGAGCGACGAGTCACTGCCGGTATTCGCGGGCCCGCCTGGCGCGGAAGCGCAAGTGCTGCGTCGCTACCGGCGATTCGCCGAGCTGCTCGTGCCGCTGGCGGACGCGCCGCAGCGTGTGACCCTCACGTCGCGCTATGCCTGGCAGCTGCGGCTGGCGAGCGGATTGCATATCGAACTGGGACGCGATTACACCGCCGAGCCGGCCGAGCGGCGCCTGGCTCGCTTCGTCGCCTCCTACCCGCAGACGCTCGCGCGCATGCAACGACGCCATGAGTACGTCGACCTGCGCTACGCGAACGGATTTGCGCTGCGCGTACCGGAACTGGACGGATGACCCACGATGGCTAAAGAGGTCAGAGATCTCATCGTCGGCCTGGACATCGGCACCTCGAAAGTGGCGGCGCTGGTGGCCTCGCTCGGCGCCGACGGCGCGCTCGAGATTCTCGGCATGGGGAGCCACGCCTCCAAGGGGCTGAAGAAGGGCGTCGTGGTCAACATCGAGGACACGGTCACGGCAATCCAGCGTGCGCTCGAGGAAGCCGAGCTGATGGCGGACTGCAAGATCGCCTCGGCCTATGCGGGCATCGCCGGCAGCCATATCAAGAGCTTCAATTCGACCGGCATGGTGGCGGTGAAAGACCGCGAAGTCAGCACGCAGGACGTCGAGCGTGCAATCGATACCGCCAAGGCGGTCAACATCCCGACCGACCAGCAGATCCTGCACGTGCTGCGGCAGGAATTCATCATTGACGGGCAGGAAGACGTGCGCGAGCCGCTCGGCATGTCGGGCGTGCGGCTCGAAGTCAAGGTCCACATCGTCACCGGCGCCGTGTCCGCGGCGCAGAACATCGTGAAGTGCGTGCGCCGCTGCGGACTCGAGGTGAACGACCTGATCCTGCAGCCGCTGGCTTCCTCCCGCGCCGTCCTCTCCGAGGACGAAAAGGATCTCGGGGTGTGCTTGATCGACGTCGGCGGCGGTACGACGGATCTCGCCATCTTCACCCACGGCGCGATCCGCCATACCGCGGTGATTCCGATCGCAGGCGATCAGATCACCAACGACATCGCGATGGCGCTGCGCACGCCGACTCCGGAAGCCGAGCAGATCAAGATCCGCCACGGCGTCGCGCTGCGGCAGCTCGCCGACGCGAACGAGATGATCGAGGTGCCGGGCATCGGCGATCGCGCGCCGCGCACGATGTCGCGGCAGACGCTCGCCGAAGTGATCGAGCCGCGCGTCGACGAGCTGTACCAGCTCGTGCAGAAGGTGCTGCACGACTCCGGATTCGAGGACCTGCTGTCGTCGGGGATCGTGCTCACCGGCGGCTCGTCGGTGATGCAGGGGATGGTCGAGCTGGGAGAGGAGATCTTCCACATGCCGGTGCGGATCGGCGTGCCGCGCTATTCCGGAGGACTTGCCGAGGTCGTGCGCAATCCGCGCTACGCGACGGCGGTCGGCCTGCTGCTGGAAGGCGTGTCGCAGATGCAGCAGGGACGGTTTTCACGCCAGAACGGCTCGGTCCGGGCCGTGCTGGGGCGCATGAAAGAGTGGTTTCAGAGGAATTTTTGATGCTGGTCCAACCCGCAAGGAGGGCATGACTATGTTTGAGATCGTGAACGAGCAGGTGCACGGGCCGCTGATCCGGGTCATCGGGGTCGGCGGAGCAGGCGGCAACGCGGTCAATCACATGATCGAGAAGGGCGTCGGCATGGTCGAGTTCATCGCGGTGAACACCGACGCCCAGGTGCTCGCGCGCAACCAGGCGCGCAACCAGATCCAGATCGGCACCAGTGGTCTTGGCGCCGGGGCGAAGCCGGAGGCGGCGAAAGCGGTGGCGCTCGCCGAGCGCGACCGGCTCGAGGAAGCGATCGCCGGCTCGCAGATGGTGTTCATCACGGCCGGCATGGGCGGTGGCACGGGTACCGGGGCCGCTCCGGTGCTGGCCGAGATTGCGCGCTCGCTCGGGATCCTGACGGTCGCCGTCGTGACCAAGCCGTTCGCATGGGAGGGCTCGAAGCGGCTGAAGATCGCCGACGCCGGGATCGACGAGCTCGCGCCCAACGTCGATTCGCTGATCGTCATTCTCAACGACAAGCTCGAGGAGGTGCTCGGCGAGGACGTGACCCAGGTGGAAGCGTTTGCGGCGGCGGACAACGTGCTGTGCGGCGCGGTGAGCGGGATCGTCGACATCATCCACCACAAGGGCTTGGTGAACGTCGACTTCCAGGACGTGCGGACGGTCATGCTCGAGCAGGGCATGGCGATGATGGGCTCGGCTTCGGCGAGCGGCATCGACCGGGCGCGCCTCGCGGCCGAGCAGGCGATCGCCTGCCCGTTGCTCGAAGGCGTGAACCTGGCCGGCGCGCGTGGCGTGCTCGTCAACATCACCGCCTCCGAGGCGAGCCTCAAGCTGCGCGAGACCAAGGAGGTGATGAACACCATCCGTGCCTTCGCGGCCGAGGATGCAACCATCATCTACGGTGGCGTGTACGACGAGGAAGTCGGCGACGAGCTCCGCGTGACTGTGATCGCGACCGGGCTCGGCTTGCCTGCGTCGCTCGCGCGTCAGGGGAAGCCGCAGCTCGTGGTCTCGCAGAAGACCGGCACGGACAATCAGCCTGTGGCGGCCGCCCCCGGAGCCGTGGACTACGGGGCGATTGCCGAGACGCCTGCGGTCTTTCGCAAGCGCGACCGCGCGGCGCAAGTGGAGGCCCTGCAGAACAGCGGGGTCGACAAGTACGACATCCCGGCGTTCCTGCGCAAGCAGGCGGACTAGCCGAGGCGTAACAAATGGTAAACGGCGCCCCGTCCTTGCAGGGGTGCCGGACCGCTGTTGGTAAACTAGAGCCTATGCTGCGCCAAAGAACCCTCAAGTCGCTGGTCCGCGCGGCCGGCGTCGGATTGCATACCGGGCGCAAAGTCGGGCTGACCCTGCGTCCCGCGCAGCCCGACACCGGGATCGTGTTCCGGCGCATCGACCTTGCGCAGCCCGTGGACATCCCGGCGCGTGCTCACTTCGTCGGCGAAACGCGCCTCTGCTCGTGCCTGGTTCGCGGCGAGGCGCGCATCTACACGGTCGAACACTTGATGTCCGCGCTGTCCGGTCTCGGCGTGGACAACGCGTACGTCGACATCGACGGGCCGGAAGTGCCGATCATGGACGGCAGCGCCGCGCCGTTCGTGCTGATCCTCCAGCAAGCCGGCATTGAAGAGCAGGCTGCGGCGAAGAAATTCCTGCGCGTCAAGCGCCGCGTGGAAGTGCGCGACGGCGACCGGTCCGCGTGCCTGGAGCCCTACGAAGGATTCAAGCTGTCGTTTTCGATCGTCTACGATCACCCGGCGATCGAAAAATCGACCAGCTCGCTGGCGATCGATTTCGCGGACACGTCGTACCTGAAAGAAGTAGCCCGTGCGCGGACGTACGGCTTCATGCACGATGTCGAGGACCTGAGGGAGAGCGGACTCGCCCTTGGCGGAGGGCTTGATAACGCAGTGGTGCTCGATGACTCTCGTGTCCTGAACGCCGGGGGACTGCGCTTCGCGGACGAGTTCATCCGCCATAAGCTCCTCGATGCGATGGGGGACCTCTACCTGCTCGGCAGGCCGCTGCTGGCGGCTTTCATCGCCCACAAGTCGGGGCACGCCCTCAATAACCGCCTCGCGCGCACGCTCCTCGCCGACCCCGGCGCGACTGAAACGGTTGTATTCGAGCGCGCCGAAGATGCACCCGCAAGCCTCGCGTTCCTGACGCGCCAGCCGGCGACCTGACGTTCGTCAGCGCGGCGGTCGTTTTCGCGCTTGCTTCCGCGCGGGCGGCGCCTCGAAGCCAGGCTGCACTTGCGTTTCACCGGCTAATAATCGGCCCAGCGCCGCGCGCGCCGGCGAATCGCCGAGAGATTCGTAAAGCTCTGATAGGACGGCGAAAGTAGGCGCGGACACGCGTGTCGGGCGAGCCGCAACCGGAGCCACTGCGGCGCTCTCGCCGGGTTGCACCTTCACCGAAACTGAATTAACCTTCGCGCCTCGCTTCACCAAGAAGTCGCCCAACGACCCGGAAAGAAGCTTGAGCTTGGCCGCCGCGGCGGAGTTGGCCGCAAGGACGACCAGCTTGCCCCCTTGAAGATTGGCCGGACGTACCTGTGAGGCCAGCTCGGGCGGGAGGAACTCTGTGCAAAGGTTGGCCAGCGCGTTGATTTCGCGCGCTTTCGCGACGACCGGCTGCAGGTCGCTGTCAGTCGCGAGGAGTTGGTCGATCCTAGGCGGTGCCATGCGGACAAGAGGGTGAGCGGTTGCAGATTATCCTGATTTCCGATCGACCGGGAAAGGTGAGGACGCTGGCGCTGTCCAGCCGCCATTTCGTCCTTTCCGCCGGGCTCGTGCTGATGGCGCTCGCCGCGCTCACCGCGGCCCTGTATTGGGCCAGCATGTCCTTTGCAGTGGAGTTCAAGGTCCCGGCCATTCGCGAGCTGCTGGCTGCGACCGAGAAACGCGAGAGCGAACGCTCGCGCGAGTTCATGCAGCAGAACCTGAACGCGATGGCAGTGAAGCTCGGCGAGATGCAGGCGCAGCTGACGCGCCTCGATGCGCTCGGCGAGCGGCTGGCGACCCTCGCCGGCGTGCGGCCGCAGGAGTTCCGGTTCTCCGAGACGCTCGGACTGGGCGGCCCGCAGGCGAGCTCCATCGCGCCGTACGACCTTTCGGTCGCGGAGCTCAACCAGAGGCTCGCAGCGCTCTCGCAGCACGTCGAGAATCGCAGCGACATGCTCGGCGTGCTCGAGGCGCAGCTGTTCCTGCAGACCGTGAACAAGAAGCTGCTGCCGACGATGCTGCCGGTCAACGCGCACTTCAACGCATCCGGATTCGGCATGCGGATCGATCCGATCACCGGGCAGCAGGCGATGCACGAAGGAATCGATTTCATCACCGATAGCGGCACTCCCGTCGTTGCCGCCGCAGGCGGAATCGTGCAGTTCGCCGGGTACCACCCGCAGTACGGTCATGTAGTCGACATCGATCATGGCAACGACCTCATCACCCGGTATGCGCATCTCTCGCGGACGCTGGTAGAGGAAGGGGCGATCGTGAACCGCGGGCGCAAAATCGGCGAGACCGGCAGCAGCGGCCGCTCGACGGGGCCGCATTTGCATTTCGAAGTGCGCTTCAAGGGCGCGCCCCAGAACCCGGCGCGCTTCCTGCTGTCGAACGCACAGGCTGTGGCTACGCGGGCCCGCTAGCTCGCTTTCACAGTAAAATCACCGGTTTTTCAGGGGTCCGGACGGAGTTCGCGCCCGCCCGTGCCTCGCCATGATTGCCAAATTCCTTCACTTTCTCCGCCAAGTGCTTGCAAGCCTGCTGACCATTCCGACGCGCCTCTTCGGCAGCCGCAACGAGCGCTTGCTCAAGCAGTACGGGCGCGCGGTCGACAGGATCAATGCGCTGGAAGCGTCGGTGACCCGGCTCTCCGATGCCGAGCTGCGTGCGAAGACCGACGAGTTTCGCAAGAGATTGGCGGATCGGATCGCCGCAGCGCCGGAAGCCGAGCGCGCGGCCGCGGAAAAGGAAGGTCTCGAAGAGCTGCTTCCTGAAGCCTTCGCCGTGGTGCGCGAGGCGGGCAAGCGCACTCTTCGCATGCGGCATTTCGACGAGCAGCTGCTCGGCGGCATGGTCCTGCACTACGGCAAGATCGCCGAGATGCGCACCGGCGAAGGCAAGACGCTGGTCGCGACCTTGCCTACTTATCTCAACTCGCTGACCGGCAAGGGCGTGCACATCGTCACGGTGAACGATTACCTGGCGCGGCGCGACGCCGAGTGGATGGGCAAGATCTACGGCTTCCTCGGATTGACCGTCGGCGTGAACATCCCGCAGATGGAGCCCGCGGACAAGCGCGCCGCGTACGCGGCAGACGTCACGTACGGTACGAACAACGAGTTCGGTTTCGACTACCTGCGCGACAACATGGCGATGCACGTCGAGGAGCGATTCCAGCGAGGGCTCGCCTACGCGATCGTCGACGAGGTGGACTCGATCCTGATCGACGAAGCGCGAACGCCGCTCATCATTTCCGGCCAGGCCGAGGACCGCACCGAGATCTACCACCGGATGAACCAGGTGGCGCCGCTGCTCACGCCGCAGAAAGAGGAGAAGAAGCCGGACCAGCCCGATCCGCCGGGAGACTTTTTCGTCGACGAGAAGAATCACCAGATCCTGCTCTCCGAGGCCGGCCACCAGAAAGCCGAGGAAATCCTCGGCCGAGTCGGCCTGCTCCCCGAGGGCGCCAGCCTGTACGAGCCGGCCTACATCAACCTCGTGCACCAGCTCTACGCGGCGCTGCGGGCGCACCACCTCTTTCATCGCGACCAGCACTACGTGGTGCAGGACGAGCAGATCATCATCGTCGATGAATTCACCGGCCGCATGATGCACGGCAGGCGCTGGTCGGACGGGCTGCACCAGGCCGTCGAAGCGAAGGAGGGCGTGCAGATCCAGAGCGAGAACCAGACGCTCGCCTCGATCACCTTCCAGAACTACTTCCGCATGTACCGCAAGCTCGCCGGCATGACGGGCACCGCGGATACCGAGGCGTACGAGTTTCAGGAGATCTACGGGCTGGAAGTGGTGGTCATCCCGACCCACATGCCGATGATCCGGGAAGAGCGCCACGACCAGGTCTTTCGCACGGCAAAGGAGAAGTTCCACGCTATCCTCGGCGATATCCGCGATTGCCATACGCGCGGCCAGCCGGTACTCGTCGGTACGACCTCGATCGAGAATTCGGAGCTGCTGTCGGGAATGCTGACGAAGGACAAGCTGCCGCACCAGGTGCTGAACGCGAAGCAGCACGCGCGCGAGGCGGAAATCGTCGCGCAGGCCGGACGGCCGAAGATGGTCACCATCGCGACCAACATGGCGGGACGCGGCACCGACATCGTGCTCGGCGGCAACGTGGAAAAGCAATGCGAGCTGATCGAGGCTTCGCCGGAGATCCCGGCCGAAGAGAAAGAGGCGCGCGTCGCCAAGCTGCGCAGTGAATGGCAGCAGCTGCACGACCTCGTGATCAAGGAAGGCGGACTGCATATCGTCGGCACCGAGCGCCACGAGTCGAGGCGCGTCGACAACCAGTTGCGCGGGCGTTCCGGTCGCCAGGGCGATCCGGGGAGCTCGCGCTTCTACCTGTCGCTCGAAGACCCGCTGCTGCGCATCTTTGCCGGCGAGCGCATCAACCGCATCATGGTGATGCTGAAGATGCCCGAGGGCGAGCCGATCGAGCACCGGATGGTGTCGCGCTCGCTGGAGAGCGCGCAGCGCAAGGTCGAGGCGCGCAACTTCGACATTCGCAAGCAGCTGCTCGAATACGACGACGTCGCGAACGACCAGCGCAAGACGATCTATGCGTTGCGCAACGAGCTGCTCGAGTCGGAGGACGTCTCGCCGCGGATCGCCGACCTGCGGGCCGGCGTGGTGGCGGATCTCTTCCGCCAGTTCGTGCCCGAAGAGAGCGTCGAGGAGCAATGGGACATCGCCGGACTCGAGACTGCGCTCAAGGCCGAGCTCGGCCTCGAGCTGCTTCTCCGGGACTGGCTGCAGAAGGAACCGGAGCTCGGTGAGGAGGCGTTGCTCGAGCGCATTACCGCGCGCGCGGACGAAGAGTACAAAGCCAAGGTCCCGGCCGGCGCGGAGGCATCATTCCGGCAGTACGAACGCTACGTGATGCTGCAGATCCTCGACGGGCACTGGCGCGAGCACCTGGCCGCGCTCGATCACCTCCGGCAAGGCATCCACCTGCGCGGCTACGCGCAGAAGAATCCCAAGCAGGAGTACAAGCGCGAAGCATTCGAGCTGTTCGGCGCAATGCTGGAGGCGGTCAAGCTCGAGGTGACGAAGACGCTGATTGCGGTCCAGATCCGCACGTCCGAGGAGATCCCGCAGGCCGACGACCAGCCGCACGTGGAAA
>DASYPC010000300.1:0-2605 GCA_036007105.1 Burkholderiales bacterium
TAGGAGTCAACAGGGCGATGATAAGCGTTGCGAGCAGGCCCGGATGCGAGGCGGCGCGGAGCGAGCCGCGAGATAGTACATCAAGTACAGCGAGCGGCGAGCCGCATCTGTCAACTGAGCACAACGACGCAGACGGGCCGCGCAGCAGCTTTGCATCGTCCTGCTATGGGCGGCCGATCCCGAAGTACTCTAAACCCGCGGCACGCGCGAGCGCCGGGTCATACAGATTGCGCCCGTCAAAGATGAGCGGTGCCTTCAGCCGTCGACGGAGCTCGCCGAAGTCGGGACTGCGGAATTCCTGCCACTCCGTGACGACGACGAGAGCATCGGCGCCCGCGACGGCCTCGAGCGGCGATTCCGCGTACGAAAGCCCGGGCATGGGGCCGAAGACTCGCTTCGCCTCGCCCATCGCCACCGGATCGTACGCGACGACCGCCGCGCCGCGCCCGACGAGACCGGAGACGATCGCCTGCGACGGTGCCTCGCGCATGTCGTCGGTGTTCGGCTTGAATGCCAAGCCCCACAACGCGATTTTCCTGCCGGCGAGATCGGCACCCAGACGGTTCGTAACCTTTTCGATAAGGCGCGACTTCTGCGCCTCGTTGGCCTCCTGGACCGCGGCCAGAATCGTCAGCGGCCGCCCGTGCTGCTGCGCCGTGAACTGCAGAGCCTTGACGTCTTTCGGGAAGCAGGATCCGCCGTAGCCCGCGCCCGGGTACAGGAAGTGATAACCGATGCGCGGGTCGGCCCCGATTCCCTGCCGCACGTGCTCGATATCCGCGCCGAGCGCGTCGGCGAGGTTGGCGAGCTCGTTCATGAATGAAATGCGCGTTGCAAGCATCGCGTTGGCGGCGTACTTGGTGAGCTCGGCCGAGCGCGCGTCCATCACCAGCAGCCGCTCGTGGTTGCGCTGGAAGGGCGCATAAACGGCACGCAAAAGCGCGATCGCCTTCTCGTCGTCGGTGCCGATCACGACGCGGTCGGGCTTCATGAAATCCTCGACCGCGGCGCCTTCCTTGAGAAATTCCGGGTTGGATACGACGGCAAACGGCACCTGCGCCCCGCGCGCGGCAAGCTCTGCGGCGACCGTCTCGCGCACGCGATCGGCCGTACCGACAGGCACCGTCGACTTGTCGACGATGACTTTGTACTTGGTCATGCGCGCACCAATGCCGCGCGCCGCCGCGATCACGTGCTGCATGTCGGCTGAGCCGTCCTCGTCGGGCGGCGTGCCGACGGCGATGAACTGCAGCGCGCCATGGCGGACAGCCGCGTCGATGTCGGTGGTGAACCGCAGGCGGCCGGCGGCGACGTTGCGCCGGATCATGTCGGGAAGCCCGGGCTCATGAATCGGCACGCCACCGCGATGGAGAACGTCGATCTTGGCGCCGTCTACATCGAAGCACAGCACGTCGTTGCCAACTTCGGCCAGGCACGCACCGCTCACCAGACCGACGTAGCCGGTCCCCGTTATCGTTATCTTCACGCGGCGACCTCCAAAGACTTATTGATGCGCGCGAGCGCCTCCAGTGGGTCCGCCGCTTGAGTGATCGGCCGCCCGATCACGAGGTCGTCGACACCGCTGGCGATCGCCACCTCGGGGGTGACGATGCGCGACTGATCGTCGGCGGCAGCCCCGGCCGGACGAGTGCCGGGTGTCACCAGCTTGAAACCGGCGCCGAGCGTACGTCGCAAGGCTGGCGCCTCGACGGCCGAACAGACCGCACCGTCGAGCCCGCAATCTGGATCGGAGAAGTCGAGCGCCACAATCACTTTGGGATCGGCCTGTATCACGTCGGTGCGGCGAGCAGAGGGTACGGGTTCAGGCGATATAGCCATCCGGTGTCTCCGTGCGGCGCGGCGTATATGTTTCCCATTTGCCGCAGCCGGGGCAGCGCCAGTAGTACTGCTTGGCACGGAAGCCGCACTGCTCGCAGCGGTACATGCCGAGGCGCTTGATATGCTGCGCCACAAGGCCCTTGACCAGCTCGAGGTCGTGCCGCCTTTCGGCCGGCGCAGCAACCAGTTGCGCCTCGAGCAGTTTGTCCAGCCCGAGCAGCGTCGGATTGCGCACGAGCTCTTCCTTGATGAGCTGTGCCGCCGCGTCGGCGCCGTCATGCGCAAGCACCTGGCTGAAGAGCGCGTTCAGCAGATCGAGCGACGGATACTGGTCTTCGTAGCTGCGCAGCATCCGTATGCCCTGCGCGACATCGCCGTTTTTGCGGTACGCGTCGGCAAGCCGATCGGCGACCAGGCCGAGGAAGGAGGGATTCTGCGACTCGATGCGTTGCCATGCCGCGGCGGCCGTGTCGTAATTACCCTGCTGGACTTCGACGTCGCCGAGCAGGATGGTTGCTCGCGCGCACAGCTTGTATTCCGCCAGAGCCTGCTCGAGATAGGTGCGTGCCTCTTCGAGCTGCGAGCGCAGCATCGCGGCTTGCGCCAGCTCGCAATAATAGTGGGCGATTTCCTTGAAGTACGGTCGCTTCGCCAGCGCCTCCATGCGCTTGGTCACGTCGATCGCCTTCTGCCAGTCCTTCTCCTGCTCGAAGATCTGCAGCAGGAAGCCGAGCGACTGGACCTCGAAGGGGCTGCCGTCGAGCTT
>DASYPC010000301.1:0-1775 GCA_036007105.1 Burkholderiales bacterium
CAATTCGGGACCCGTGCGCTCGGAATGCACGATGCCGCGGCCGGCAGTCATCCAGTTGATCGCGCCGGGCTGGATCGGCTGCAGCGATCCGACGCTGTCGCGATGCACGATCTCGCCCTCGAACAGGTACGTCACCGTCGCGAGGTTGATGTGCGGGTGCGGCCGCACGTCGATGCCCTGCCCCGCCGCGAGCGCCGCCGGCCCCATGTGATCGAAAAAGACGAACGGCCCGACGCGCCTGCGCGCGGCCGCGGGCAGCAGCCGCTCGACGCTGAACCCGCCGATGTCGCGCTTGCGGCCGGCGATGATCGTCTCGATCGCCGGGGTCGTCGCGCCTTTCGAGCAGAGCGGATCGTTCGTCTGCAGCCAGCTCATCGCAGCGGATCATAGCGCGCTTGAAATCCGGGCTCCGATCCCGGATATATTGACGTTCCGGTCGAACCAAGGCGCGCCCCGTGGAATTCAAGGACTACTACCAGGCACTCGGCGTCCCGCGCGATGCCCCGGTCGAAGAGGTCAAGAAGGCCTACCGCAAGCTTGCGCGCAAGTACCACCCGGACGTCTCCAAGGAGCCGGGGGCCGAAGCGCGCATGAAGGAAGTAAACGAGGCCTATGCGGTCCTTTCAGACCCGGAAAAGCGCGCCGCCTACGACCAGCTCGGCAGCGGCTACCAGCCGGGGCAGGACTTCCGCCCGCCGCCGAACTGGGACACCGGCTTCGAATTCTCCGGAGGCAGGTTCTCCGGCGCCGAAGCCGCCGACTTCAGCGATTTCTTCTCCGAGCTGTTCGGCCGCATGGGCGGGCGTGCCGCGGGCGCGCACGGCGGCGACCACCACGCGCGGATCCTGCTCGACCTGGAAGACTCGTTCACCGGCGCGACGCGCCAGGTCTCGCTGCGCGTGCCGAAGGTCGACGCCAGCGGCCGCATCGCGCTCGAGACGCGCACGCTCAACGTCAAGATCCCGAAAGGCATCCGCGAGGGCCAGATCATCCGCCTCGCGGGCCAGGGCGCAGGCGGCATGGGCGAGGGCAAGCCCGGCGACCTGCTGCTCGAAGTGAGCTTTCGTCCGCACGCGCGCTATCGCGCCGACGGCCGCGACCTTCACGTGACGCTTCCGGTCGCGCCGTGGGAAGCCGCGCTCGGTGCGGTCGTGCCGGTCGGGACGCCCGACGGCACCCTCAACGTGCGCATCCCGGCGGGCGCGCAAAGCGGCCGGCGGCTGCGCGTGCGCGGCAAGGGCATCCCGGCCGATCCGCCGGGCGACCTGTTCCTCGAGATCCAGGTCGTGCTGCCGGACGCGTCCACGCCGAAGGCGCGCGAGCTCTACGAAACCATGGCGCGGGATCTCGCTTTCGATCCGCGCGCCGACGCGAGAGGATGAGCCATGAGCGATGAAGACATCGTCGTTGCCGCGATCCTGGAAGACGCGTGCTTCACGGTCGAGCAGTTCTGCGCCGTCTGCTCGATCGAGCACGAGTGGATCGTCCGCCACGTCCAGGAGGGGCTGTTCCCGATTGCAGGCGCGGTCGTCAGCGAATGGCGCTTCAGCAGCGCCGATCTGCGGCGCGCGCAGCGGATGCGCGATATCGAGCGCGAGTTCGACGCTGCGCCCGAGCTCGCGGCGCTGGTCGCGGACATGCTGGAAGAGATGGACGAGCTGCGCGCGCGATTGCGGCGATTGGAAAAATAGGGGTCAGACCCCATTTTCCGACTGCGCTAGGAAAATGGGGTCTGACCCCTTTTTTGCTACGAGCGCGATCGGTATCTGACCTAG
>DASYPC010000302.1:0-2765 GCA_036007105.1 Burkholderiales bacterium
GGCCTTGCGGCCGTTGTTGTCGGTGAGCGTGCCGTGATCCATCACCTGCAGCAGGATATTGAAGATGTCCGGGTGCGCCTTCTCGATCTCGTCGAGCAGCAGCACCGCGTACGGCTTCTTGGTGATCGCCTCGGTGAGAAGGCCGCCCTGCTCGAAGCCGACATATCCCGGCGGCGCGCCGATCAGGCGGCTCACCGCGTGGCGTTCCATGTACTCGGACATGTCGAAGCGGATCAGCTCGATCCCCATGCAATAGGCGAGCTGCCTCGCGACCTCGGTCTTGCCCACGCCTGTCGGACCGCTGAAGAGGAAATTGCCGATCGGCTTCTGCGGATTGCCGAGGCCGCTGCGCGCCATCTTGATCGCTGCGGCGAGCGCATCGATCGCCTTGTCCTGGCCGAACACGACCGCTTTCAGGTCGCGATCGAGGTTGGCGAGCGCGCTGCGGTCGTCGGTCGACACGCTGCGCGGCGGGATGCGCGCGATCTTGGCGATGATCTCCTCGATCTCGGATTTGCCGATGACCTTCTTCTGCTTCGCCTTCGGCGCGATGCGCTGCGCCGCGCCGGCCTCGTCGATGACGTCGATCGCCTTGTCCGGCAGGTGCCGGTCGTTGATGTACTTCGCCGACAGCTCGGCCGCCGTGGAGAGCGCGTTGGCGGTGTACTTCACGCTGTGGTGGGCCTCGAAGCGCGTCTTCAGCCCCTTCAGGATCTCCACGGTTTCCTGGACCGAAGGCTCGACCACGTCGATCTTCTGGAAGCGGCGCGACAGCGCGTGGTCTTTCTCGAACACGCCGCGATACTCGGTGTAGGTGGTCGCGCCGAGGCACTTCAGCTGCCCGCTCTGCAGCGCCGGCTTGAGCAGGTTGGAGGCGTCGAGCGTGCCGCCGGAAGCGGCGCCCGCGCCGATGACCGTGTGGATCTCGTCGATGAACAGGATCGCGCTCGGGTTGTCGACGAGCTGCTTGAGCACCGCCTTGAGGCGCTGCTCGAAATCGCCGCGGTACTTGGTGCCGGCGAGGAGCGCCCCCATGTCGAGCGCAAACACCGTGCACTTGGCGAGCAGGTCCGGCACGTTGCCTTCGACGATGCGCCGCGCGAGGCCCTCCGCGATCGCAGTCTTGCCGACGCCGGCTTCGCCGACGAGCAGCGGGTTGTTCTTGCGACGCCGGCACAGCGTCTGCACCACCCGCTCCAGCTCCTTGTCCCGGCCGATGAGCGGATCGATCTTGCCCGCCAGCGCGAGCGCGTTCAAGTTCTGGGTGTAGTTGTCGAGCGGGCTGTTCGCGGTCTGCGCTTCGCTCTCCTGCTCGGCTTCCTGCTCGCTCTTGCCCTGGTGCGGCTGCGGCGTCTTGGTGATGCCGTGCGAGATGTAGTTGACCACGTCGAGCCGCGTGATCCCCTGCTGCTGCAGGTAGTACACCGCGTGCGAATCCTTCTCGCCGAAGATCGCGACCAGCACGTTGGCCCCGGTGACTTCCTTCTTGCCGGAGGACTGCACGTGCAGGATCGCGCGCTGGATCACGCGCTGGAATCCGAGTGTCGGCTGCGTATCGATTTCGCGGTCCTGCGCGATGCGCGGGGTCTGCTCCCCGATATGCTGGACGAGGTGCTTGCGCAGCTCCTCCATGTTCGCGCCGCAGGCGCGCAGCACCTCGGCCGCGGTCGGATTGTCCAGCAGCGCGAGCAGCAGATGCTCGACGGTGATGAACTCGTGGCGCTTCTGCCGCGCTTCCACGAAGGCCATGTGCAGGCTGACTTCGAGTTCCTGAGCGATCATGCTACGTTTCCTCCATCACGCACTGCAGCGGGTGCTGGTGCTTGCGCGCATAGCCAGCCACCTGCTGCACCTTGGTCGCGGCCACGTCCATTGGATAGACGCCGCACACCCCGATGCCTTCGCGATGCACCTTCAGCATCACCTGCGTTGCACGCTCGCGCGTCATCGCGAAGAACTTCTGCAGCACCGCCACGACGAACTCCATCGGGGTGTAGTCGTCGTTCAGCAGCATGACCTTGAACATCGGCGGAGGCTTGAGCTTCGCCTTGCGAGACTCGACTACCGCGTCGTCCTTTTGCTGCATGCCGCAGGCTATCGTAGCCAATGGAGCGGCGAAGCGCAACGCGCCGCAAAGACGCAGCGTGCGCTTCTTCACGCAACGGACCGCGCCGTCGGCTACTTGACGCGACCCCTGAAGGCGCGTAAAAGCCGCCCCATGTTTGGATTCAGGCTGTCCTGTAACGCCATTCAGAGGGGCGAAGGAGCCGCGAGTTTCAAGCATGGCCCGGGCGGCTCGCCCGGAGTGTCCAACCAACAAGCAAGGGAGCAGCAATGGCAACAGGCACGGTGAAGTGGTTCAACGACGCGAAAGGCTACGGATTCATCACGCCGGATGACGGCAGCGAGGATCTGTTCGCCCATTTTTCCGCGATCAACATGCAGGGCTTCAAGACCCTGAAGGAAGGCCAGAAGGTGAGCTTCGACGTCGTGCAGGGCCCGAAGGGCAAGCAGGCGTCGAACATCCAGAAGGCCTGACAGAACTCCGCTTCCGCCGCAAAAGGCCGCCGTCCAGGCGGCCTTTTTTGTTTCTGCTCCCGCCGCCTACATCCGCTCGATCATCGCCGCGCCGAACTCCGAGCACTTGACCTGCTTTGCGCCGGTCATCAGGCGCGCGAAGTCGTACGTTACGACCTTGTCGGCGATCGCGCGCTCGATCGAGCGGACGATGACGTCCGCCGCATCCACCCAGCCCATGTGGCGCA
>DASYPC010000303.1:0-5398 GCA_036007105.1 Burkholderiales bacterium
GCGAGAAGACGCAGGGGCCCTGCGAAGTGCTGGAGCTTCCGGCCTGCGGGCATTCGCCGCATCGCGACCAGCCGGACGCAGTGCTCGCCGCGCTCAGCCGGTTTGTCGCCGGGCTTTCGTGAGATGACCGCTCGATCGCTCGCGCAGGATACGAAGGTCATCGGCTTTGTCGCACTTGCGCATGGGCTTTCGCACTTCTACCAGATCGTGACGGCCGTGCTGTTTCCGCTGATCCGGGAGGATCTCGGCGTATCGTACGCCGCGCTCGGTGCGACGACCGCCGCGTATTACGTGGTGTCCGGGATCTGCCAGACGCTGGCGGGCTTTGCGGTCGATCGCTTCGGCGCGCGCCGCGTGCTCTTCGGCGGACTTGCGCTGTGCGTTGCCGGCGCGCTGCTTGGCGGGATGGCGCGCAGTTACGAAGTGCTGCTCGCCGCGGCGCTCGTCGGCGGGCTGGGAAACAGCGTGTTCCATCCGTGCGACTTCTCGATCCTGAACGCGCGCGTCGCCGGCTCGCGCCTCGGCTACGCGTTCAGCTGGCATGGTGTTGCAGGTTTTCTCGGCTACGCGGCCGCGCCGGCGTTCGGGATCGGCTTTGCGGCCGTGTTCGGCTGGCGGGGCGCGCTGCTCGCTGCGGCGGCGCTCGGCGGGGTCATCGTGCTGCTGCTGGCCGCCCAGCGCGCGAGCCTCTACGTGGAACCCGCCGACGCGCGGCGCGGCGCATCGCGTGCAGGCCTTGCGGACGATCTGCGCCTGCTCTCGTCGTCTCCGGTGCTGATGTGCTTCGGCTACTTCGTGCTGATCGCGGTCGGCTTCATCGCCATCCAGACGTTCGGCGTGGCGACGATGATCGCCCTGTACGGCGCAAATGCGGCGCTCGCGTCTGCAGCGCTCACGGCCTATCTGATCGGCGCGGCGGCAGGGATTTTCACCGGTGGTTTCGTCGCCGCACGCTTCCAGCGCCATGACCTGGTCGCGGTCACCGGGATGACCTGCAGCGCGTCGATCGTTTTCGTCATCGCCGGCGCGTGGCTGCCAGCGGCGGCGCTGCCCATGCTCTTTGCCGCTACAGGATTCGCCGGCGGAGTCACGAACCCGTCGCGCGACCTGATCGTGCGCGCGAATACGCCTTCCGGCGCGACCGGCAAGGTGTACGGCTTCGTCTACTCGGGTCTCGACGTCGGCTCGATGGCGACGCCGATCTTCTTCGGCTGGCTGCTCGATCGCGGCCAACCGGCGGCGGTGCTCTATTCCGTCGTCGTTGCTGCCGCGCTCACCGTATTGACGGTGCTCAACTTGCAGCGTCGGCGAATCGAGCCCGTTCCGCAGGCTCGATCGCCCTAGACTCTCCGCTCACTTTCCCTTTGCGGCGCCGGGCGGCGGCCCGGGGAATTGCACGAACGGCCCGCTGGGCGTCTTGTCCGGCGGCAGGTACACAGGCGCAGGATTGCCTGCCGGTCCCAGGTGACGCAGGTACGCGTAGACCGCCTTCACATCGGCGTCGGTCATGTCGCGCACGGCAAACCACGGCATCGGCGGACGTAGTTCGCTGCGCGCGCGCGCCATGAACTCCGCCGCCGTCATGTCCTTGGCAACCAGCCTTAGGTTCGGCGCATACGTGGTGCCCCAGGGGCCACGCCAACCTAGCGTGTCGCCGGTGAGCCACTTGCCTTCATCCACCTTGCCGGCGCTCTCCATGTAGCCTGGCGTATGGCAGTCGTTGCAGCCGGCGATCTGCGCCAGGTACTTGCCGCGCTTGGCCTCCTGCGACATGGCCTTGGAAGCCTTCTTCTCGTCCTTCTTCTGCGCCAGCGCGCTGTTGAAGCTTGCGCCGATTGCAGCGAATAACAGAACGGAAAGCAGCCTCGGGAGTGGGGTCATGGGATTGTCGTCTTGGTTGAAAAAACGGGCGAAGTATATGACGAAGCGATTGCGGCTGCGTTATAGTTCACGCTCTCGCAGTCAGTACTTCCTGGAGGTCCTTCATGAAGCTCTATATGCACCCAGTATCGATGACGAGCCGCCCGGTGCGCCTCTTCATCGCCGAAAGCGGCATCAACGTCGACGAGCAGGTCGTCGATCTCTTCACCGGCGAGCACTACAAGGAGCCGTATGCTTCGCTGAACCCCAACCGTCTCGTCCCGATGCTGGAGGACGGCGATTTGAAGCTCACCGAGAGCTCGGCAATCCTGAAATACCTGGCCGACAAAGTGGGCTCGCCTGCGTATCCCAAAGACCTCAAGCAGCGCGCCAAGGTCAACGAGATGATGGACTGGCTGAATACGAACTTCTATCGCGAGTACGCATACAACCTGATCTACCCGCAGCTCTTTCCGCATATGAAGCGGCCGAACGAAGAGGTGCAGAAGGCGACCCTGGAGTGGGGCAAGGAGCGCGCCAAGGGCTGGCTGCAGATTCTGAACGACTACTGGATCGGCCCGAACAATCAATACCTCTGCGGCAACCAGATCACGATCGCCGATTACCTCGGCGCGGCGTTCGTCACGCTCGGCGAGATCGTGCGCTGCGATTTTTCGCCCTATCCGAACGTCCAGCGCTGGCTCGGCAACATGCGCAAGCTGAAGACCTGGCCGAAGGTGAACGAGGTGTTCGAAGGGTACAAGGCGTCGGTCAAGGACCAGGCATTCGCCGCGCTCTGAAAAAGAGCGACTGGAGAATTCGATGATCAAGGGTTTGCACCACAACGCGTATCGCTGCCGCGATTCCGAAGAAACGCGCAAGTTCTACGAGGACTTTCTCGGCCTGCCGCTGGTGAACGCGTTTCCGATCCGGGAAACGAAGACCGGCCGTGCGACCAGCGCGCTGCACTCCTTCTATCAGATGGACGACGGCTCGTGCCTCGCCTTCTTCGAGGTGCCGGACATGCCGTTCGAGTTCAAGGAGCAGCACGACTACGACCTGCACATCGCGGTCGAAGTTTCGAACGCCGATCTGCTCCGGATGCTCGAGAAAGGCAAGAAGGCCGGAATCCACACGCGCGGCATCTCCGACCACGGCTTCATCGACTCGATCTACTTCCGCGATCCGAACGGTTACGTGATCGAGCTGACCGCGAAGCGCGAAGGCGCCGAGCGCGACGTGGAGCGGGCGAAGAAGGATGCCCGCCACACGCTCGACGAGTGGCAGGCTGGCAAGGCGAAGCGCGCGGCGTGAATTCAGGCGGCGCGCGCGAGCGCTCGCCCGCCGTCCACGATATCGAGCGCGTCGAGCAGAAGCCGCGGATCGTTGGCTGCGAGGCGCACCGGATCGGAGAGCATTCTGCGCCAGAGCCGCGCGCGCGGATGGCCGTGGTACAGACCGAGCATGTGGCGCGTGATGTGGCGTAGTGCAGTGCCCGCCGCGACTTGGGCGCTTGCGTATGCGTACATCGCACCGACAACTTCTGCGCGCTGCATGCCGGCGGAGGCGAGAATCCACGGGTTGTGATACGCCGCGCGCCCGAGCATTACGCCGTCGACGCGCGCGAGGTGCCGCTCGATCTCCGGCCACGACGAGATCCCGCCGTTGATGACGATCTCGAGCTGGGGAAATTCTGCCTTGAGCCGGTACACGAAGTCGTAGTCGAGCGGCGGGACCTCGCGATTTTCCTTGGGCGATAACCCTTTCAGAACCGCGATGCGCGCGTGCACGATGAGTGTGCGGCAGCCCGCCTCGGCGAGCGCGCCGACGAAGTCGCGCACGAAGCCGAAGTCCGGCGCGCGGTCGATCCCGAGCCGGTGCTTGACCGTGACGGGAAGCGCACTGGCCTCGCGCATCGCACGCACGCAGTCGGCGACGAGCTTCGGCTCGGCCATCAGACACGCGCCGAACGCGCCGCGCTGCACGCGCTCGCTCGGGCAGCCGACGTTCAGGTTCACTTCGTCGTAGCCGTATTGCGCCGCGAATCGCGCGCACGCCGCGAGTTCGTCGGGCTCGCTGCCACCGAGCTGCACGGCAACAGGATGCTCTGCAGGACTAAAAGCGAGATGACGGTCGCGGGCGCCATGCAGCAACGCACCGGTCGTGATCATCTCGGTGTAAAGGAACGCGGTCGGGGAGATCTGGCGCAGGAAGTACCGGCAATGCCGGTCCGTCCAGTCCATCATCGGGGCAACGCAGAGGCGAAAAGCCCTCTCCGTTCGATTGCTTATGGAAGTATTGCTCACTGAAGCATCTATTATCATGAATTGCACCTTCCGCGCATGAACCAGACCCTCCAGCGCGCCGCTGCGTTTGGGCTTGAGCAGGTTCGCCGCCTCGCGGCCGCTGCCCGGCGGCATCCGGTCCAGGCGGCGCTGCTGTTGCCGGCGCTGCTGTTGCTGTACGTGCTCGCGCTGATCCCGTTCACGCCCGGCATCGGCGATTTGCGCAAGGCCAAGTCCGCGACGCCCTCCGTCGTGGTGTCCACCGACGGGGTCGTGCTGGCCGAATACAAGCGCATCAACCGCCAGTGGGTGCCGCTGGATAAGATCGCGCCGAGCGTGGTGCACGCGCTGATCGCAATGGAAGACCACCGCTTCTACGATCACCACGGCATCGACTTCCGCGGCACGGCGCGGGCAATGGTCCGCACGCTGTCGGGCGATTTGCAGGGTGGCTCGACCATCACCCAGCAACTCGCGCGCAACCTGTACCCGGAGGAGATCGGCCGCGGGGTCACGATCAACCGCAAGACCAAGGAAGCGATCACGGCCCTCAAGATCGAGGCGCTTTACTCCAAGCGCGAGATCCTCGAAACGTATCTGAACACCGTGCCGTTTCTCTTCAACGCATTCGGCATCGAGATGGCGGCTCGCACCTATTTCGACAAATCCGCCGAGCAGCTGGACGTGCTCGAAGCCGCCACGCTGATCGGCATGCTCAAGGGTACGACCGCGTACAACCCCGTGCTGCACCCGGAGCGCGCGCTGGCGCGCCGCAACCTGGTGCTGGCGCAGATGACCAAGCACGGCAAGCTCGAGCGCGCCCAGATGGAGGTGCTGGTCAAGCGGCCGCTGCGGCTTGATTTCGAGCGACAGGTAGAGCCGCCCGGCCTCGCGCCCCACGTCGCCCAGCAACTGCGCAAATGGCTTATCAGTTGGGCGGACGCGCGCGACTACGATATCCATGCCGATGGGCTCGTGGTGCGCACAAGCATCGATTCCAGGTTGCAGAAGGTCGCCAATCAGGCCCTCACCCGCCAGTTGAGCCGGTTGCAGGCGCTGGCCGACGGCGCTCGCCCGCGGGGACAGCAGGGTCCTGTGCTGCAGGGCGGTTTCATGGCGCTGGATCCTCGCAATGGTCTTGTGCGCGCATGGGTCGGCAGCCGCGATTTTGCGCAGGAACAGTTCGACCATGTGGGCCAGGCGCGCCGCCAGCCGGGCTCCGCGTTCAAGCCTTTTGTGTATGGCGCGGCGTT
>DASYPC010000304.1:0-3199 GCA_036007105.1 Burkholderiales bacterium
GATCCAGTGCGCCGCTTCGACCGCGCGTCGCCGGTCGCCCGGTCGACGGCCGTTGCGCGTCGTCCCCGAGACCGTTTCGACGAACCGGGTCGCGAGCGACACGCCGACTTCGTCGAGCCCGAGCTCGGCGTTTCTCTCGGCGGTGGCCTGCGCAAGCTCGCCAAGCACCATGAGCCCGGCAAGCGGCGGAACCGCGCCCGCGCGCCACGGCGCTCTCGGCCCGCCGATCGCGTCGACGAGCTCGGGCGCGAGCTGGAACGACAGGCACTCGTCACCGCCATGGTGATGCTCGTGCGTGCAGACGTACTCGTCGCCCGGATAACCCACCATCAGCGACCCGGTGACGAGATCGAACGACTCGCCGCGCGCCCGGCAGCCGAAGCTCCCCTTGCGGACGTACGAAAGCGCGTAGCGCTCGTGCGATTCGGCGAACGGCCGGTCGGCCGGGCTCGCCGTACAGCGGTAATCGATCACCGAGAGCAGGCGGCTCTCGAAAAGGGTCATCGCCGGCATCGGTGAATTTTACGCCTGTGCCCCTGTCTACCTTAAGGTAGCGATTCGGCGACTCGAATACCCGAACCGTATGCGCTAGCATATGTCCTTCCAAGGAGGTCCTGCATGGCCCAAAAACAACCTTTCCTGACCGACGTCAAGACGCTCCGCAAGCGCGCGCGCCAGCATATCCAGCAGGGCGCGGTGACCTCGGGCTACCGTGCCGACCGTGCGACCGTGATCAAGCTGCTGAACGAGGCGCTCGCGACCGAGATCGTCTGCGTATTGCGCTACCGGCGGCACCACTTCATGGCCCAGGGCATGAATGCCGAGCCGGTCGCCGCCGAATTTCTGGTTCACGCGAACGAGGAGCAGCAGCACGCCGACCAGATCGCGGCCCGCATCGTGCAGCTGAACGGCGAGCCGAATTTCTCCCCCGAAGGGCTGCTATCGCGCAGTCACGCCGAATACGTCGAGGGCAAGGACCTCGTCGACATGATCAAGGAAGACCTGGTCGCCGAGCGCGTCGCGATCGACAGCTACCGGGAAATGGTCGAGTACATCGGCGACAAGGACACGACGACGAAGCGCATGCTCGAGGGTATTCTCGCGATGGAAGAAGAGCACGCCGACGACTTGCAGGGACTGCTCGCCGACCTCGCGAAGTAACGCTCAGGACTTGCCGCGCATGAGGCGCCGGTACTGCGCCATGTGGCGGATCGCTTCCTTCGGCTTCTTCAGGCTTTCGTAGGCAAGCGCCAGGTTGTAGTGGCAGTCGGCGAGCGCCGGGTCGACCTCGAGCGCAGCCTGGTACGCCTCGACCGCCTCGGCCTTGCGGTCGGTGTCTTCGAGCAGAACGCCCAGATTGAACAGCAGCAGCGGCTCAGCGCCGCACGCGCTCACCGCATCGACGTAGGCCCGCTCGGCGTGCGCGAGCCGCCCGGCTTCGTGCAGCAGGCGCCCGCGGTTCACGTGTGCATCGAGGTATTCGGGATCGATTTCGATCGCCCGCTCGTAGGCTTCGAGCGCGGCCTCGGTGTCTTCACCTTCGAGCGCGAGACCCTTCTCGAACCACTCGCGCGCGTCCGCGGCGTGGTCCGCCTTGACGTCTGGCCCGATCACCTCGAGCGAATCATTCGCCGGATCGCCCTCGAACGCGAGCAGGTACTGACCAGACTCGGCCTGCCAGCGGCTTGCGCCCTCGCGCACGACGACCCGGTCGCCGACGGCGCTGATCGCAAGCCCCGAGAGCGGCATCGATTCGGGCAGGTGGCGGCGCAGCTCGCGGACCGAGCGCGTGATGCGCCGGCGCGGAACATTCGCCGCGGCGAGCGCTTCGGCGGTGCGCAGCACGATCAGGTCCTGGAATGAGAAGCGCCACGCGTTGCGCGGGCCGCGCGCAGGCGACACGAACCCGGCTTCGATCAGCGAGCGGATCGTACTGCGCGGCAGGTGGAGCAGCTTTTCGACGTCGCGGACGCCGTACTGGTGCATCGAACGCGCAGCGCGCTACTTCCTTGCGGCCTTGCGTGCGGCGGGTTCCGCGTGCTGCGCGCGCTTGGCCGGCTTGCGCGCCTCGGCAGGCTTCTTCGCTTCGGCGGGCTTGCGCGCGCCTTCCGCCTTCGGCTTCTTGTCGAGGCTCGCGCGCAACGCTTCCATCAGGTCGATCACCTGCGCGGTGGGCTCGGGCGCTTCGGGCATCGTGACTTCCTGTCCTTCGACTTTCTTCTGCACTGCGGCTTCGATGCGCTCGCGCACGTCGTCCTTGTAGGCGGCGGGATCGAACGTATCGGTCGCCTGCTGCTCGATCAGTTGCTGCGCGAGCTTCAGCTCCGCGGGCTTGACCTCGGTCTTCGGAATTTCGATGTCCTTGATCGAGCGCACCTCGGTGGCGTAGAGCAGCTGCTGCATCACGAGGCCGTCTTCGACCGGCCGGATCATCACGATGTATTGCTTGCCGCGCGCCGCCCAGCGGCCGAGCGCGCAACGGTTCGATTCGCGCAGCGCTTTCGTCAGCAGCGCGTAGGGTTTCGCGCCTCCCTTGTCCGGTGCGAGGTAGTAGGCCTTGTCGAAGTACACCGGGTCTACCGCCGCGATCGGCACGAACTCGGTGATGTCGGCGGTATGCGTTCCGGCCTCCTCCATCGCCTTCAGCTCCTGCGGCTCGAAGACCACGTACTGATCCTTGGAGAATTCGTACCCCTTGACCATCTCGTCGCGCGAGACGGGCACGTCCTCCTTGACGCAGAAGTATTGCTGCTTGAGACGCGAGCCGCAGCCCTTGTGCAGCAGATTGAACGAGATCGCGCGGCTTGCCTCGGTCGCCGAAAAGAGCTTCACCGGGATCGACACCATCCCGAACGAAACGGTCAGCGTTGCAATCGATCGTGCAGCCATGGTTTCCTCCGATCCGGTCACGCCTTCGCGCGCTTCACCGCGCGCTCGATGCTTTGCTTTTCCTTCAGTGCGTCGCGCCATCGGTCACCTGTTTTCGCGAGGTGCTCGGCCGCATTCGTGATCCTGAAGTCGAGCGGGTGCGCGGTTGCGAGTTCTTCCCACGTCAGCGGCATCGACACCGGCGCACCGGTGGCCCCTCTCGGCGAGTAGGCCACGTTCAGCGTCTTGCCGCGGACGTTCATATTGTAGTCCATGAAGATCTTGCCGGTGCGCTTGGGCACGCTCCATTCGACCGTCACGTCCTTCGGAT
>DASYPC010000305.1:0-8149 GCA_036007105.1 Burkholderiales bacterium
TCACTTCCTCCGTCATCTCGGGGACGGCCTTGAAGAGGTCCGCGACCAGTCCGTAGTCGGCGACGTTGAAGATCGGTGCGTCCCCGTCCTTGTTGATCGCGACGATGACCTTCGAGTCCTTCATCCCGGCGAGGTGCTGGATCGCGCCGGAGATGCCGACCGCGATATAGAGCTCGGGCGCGACGATCTTGCCGGTCTGCCCGACCTGCCAGTCGTTCGGCACGAACCCTGCGTCGACCGCGGCGCGCGACGCGCCCATCGCCGCATTCAGCTTGTCGGCGAGCGGCTCGAGCAGCTTGAAGTTCTCGCCGGATCCCATGCCGCGCCCGCCCGACACCACCACGCGCGCGGAGGTCAGTTCCGGGCGCTCGGATTTCGCTTCCTCGCGGCCGACGAACTTCGACAGGCCGCTATCCGCCGGCGCTGCAACGCTCTCGATCGGCGCGCTGCCGCCGGTGGCCGCGGCCGCGTCGAAGCCGGTCGTGCGCACCGTGATCACCTTGACCGCGTCCTTCGACTTCACGGTGGCGAGCGCGTTGCCCGCGTAGATCGGACGCACGAACGTGTCCGCCGATTCGACCGCGATGATGTCGGAGACCTGCTGCGAATCCAGCAGCGCCGCGGCCCTCGGCATCACGTTCTTGCCGTTCGACGTGGCGGGCGCGAGCACGTGCGTGTAGTTCTTCGCGATCGAGACGATGAGCGCGGCCACGTTCTCCGCGATCTCGTCGTCGAGCTGCGCCGCATCCGAGTGGAGCACCTTCGCAATGCCGGCGATCTGCGCCGCCGCCTTCGCTGCCTCGCCGCACTGGTGCCCTGCGACGAGCACGTGGATGTCGCCGCCGATTTTCTGCGCGGCGGTCACGGCATTGAGCGTGGATTTCTTGATCGTCTTGTTGTCGTGCTCGGCGAAGACCAGGACGGTCATCGGCGTCTCCTCAGATGACCTTGGCTTCGTTGCGCAGCTTGTCGACCAGCGTCTTCGCGTCGGGCACCTTGCTGCCCGCCTTGCGCCTGGCCGGCTCAACCACCTTGAGCGTCTGCAGGCGCGGGGTGACATCGACCCCGAGCGCATCGGGCTTGAACGTCTCTAGCGTCTTCTTCTTCGCCTTCATGATGTTCGGCAGCGTGACGTAGCGCGGCTCGTTCAGCCGCAGGTCGGTCGTGACGACCGCCGGCAGCTTGATCGAGATCGTGTCGAGGCCACCGTCCACTTCGCGCGTCACCTCCGCCCTGCCCTCGGCGATCTTCACTTTCGAGGCGAACGTGGCCTGCGGCCAGCCGAGCAGCGCCGCGAGCATCTGCCCCGTCTGGTTCGAATCGTCGTCGATCGCCTGCTTGCCGAGGATCACCAGGTCCGGGCTTTCCTTCTGCGCAATCGCCTTCAGCAATTTCGCCACCGCCAGCGGCTGCAGCTCGGCGTCGGTCTCGACGAGGATTGCCCGGTCGGCGCCGATCGCGAGCGCCGTGCGCAGCGTCTCCTGGCAGGCCAGGACGCCGCAGGACACCGCGACGATCTCCTTCACGATGCCGGCTTCCTTCAGCCGCACCGCCTCCTCCACCGCGATCTCGTCGAACGGGTTCATCGACATCTTGACGTTCGCGGTCTCGACGCCCGAGCCGTCGGCCTTGACGCGCACCTTGACGTTGAAGTCGACGACGCGCTTGACGGCTACGAGTGCTTTCATGGGATTCAGGGCAGGCTTGGGAGGCAGTCGATTATAAGCCGCCTCAAGGCCGGCGCTGTCGCCGCGGCGACATCACGTCCGTGCTCCACCGAGAGTATGATGGGCGCGTCCGGCCAGCTCCGTCCGCCCGGGATCCTCAGGCACCAGCAGGCCACACAGCGAAGGGAACAATCATGAGCAACGGAAATCCGTTTGGAACGCCGTTCGTCGACGTGACGAAAATCCTCGAGCAATTCAAGATTCCCGGGGTCGACCTTCAGGCAGTCCTCGAAGCGCGGCGCAAGGACGTGGAAGCGCTT
Source organism: Burkholderiales bacterium (assembly GCA_036007105.1). Taxonomy (GTDB): domain Bacteria; phylum Pseudomonadota; class Gammaproteobacteria; order Burkholderiales; family SG8-39; genus 2-02-FULL-66-14. Next base: position 1,988 of record DASYPC010000305.1, read on the forward strand.
ACCCAGGCGAACCAGATCGCCTACGACAACATGCAGGCGCTCGCCAAGCGCGAGGCCGAGATCCTGCAGCAGACGATGACCGAGTGGCAGGCGGCGATGGCGGGAATGGCCCGCAAGAGCCCGGCGGAAATGGCCGCCACCGGAACCGAGCTCGCCACCCAGGCCTTCGGCCGGGCGCTCGCCAACATGCGCGAGCTCGCGGAGATGGCGACGAAATCGCAGTCCCAGGCCTACGAGGTGCTGAACAAGAGATTCCAGGAGAACCTCGAGGATATGAGGAAGCTGATGCAGCCGAAGTGAGGACCGGCCGATGACCACGCTGACCAACCGCCAGTTCAAGCTGATCGCACGACCGGTCGGGCTGCCGAAGCGCGCCGATTTCGAGTTCACCAGCGCGCCGGTGGGCGAGCCCGGCGCCGGCGAAGTGCTCGTGAAGGTGCAGTACATCTCGCTCGACCCGGCGATGCGCGGCTGGATGAACGAGGGCAAGTCGTACATCCCGCCGGTGAAGCTGGGCGAGGTCATGCGCGCCGGTGCGGCGGGCCGGGTGATCGCGTCGAAGAACGCCGCGTTCGCGGAGGGCGACTACGTCACCGGCTGGACCGGCGTGCAGGAATATTCGCTCAGCGACGGCAACGGACTCGTCAGAGTGGATCCGCGCGTCGCGCCGCTGCCCGTCTACCTCGGAACGCTCGGCATGCCCGGCATGACCGCGTACTTCGGCCTGCTCGACGTCGGCAAGCCGCAGGACGGCGAAACGGTCGTCGTTTCCGGCGCGGCGGGTGCGGTCGGCAGCGTCGTCGGCCAGATCGCCAGGATCAAGGGCTGCCGCGCGGTCGGCATCGCCGGCGGCGCCGACAAGTGCCGCTACCTCACGCAGGAGCTCGGCTTCGACGCCGCGATCGACTACAAGTCGGGGGACGTCAAGGAAGGCTTGAGGCAGCATTGCCCGAAGGGCGTGGATGTCTACTTCGACAACGTCGGCGGCGACATCCTCGACACCGTGCTCACGCGGCTCGCGCGCGGCGCGCGGATCGTGATCTGCGGCGCGATCTCGCAGTACAACAACACCGCGCCGGTGAAGGGGCCGTCGAACTACCTGTCGCTGCTCGTCAATCGCGCCAGCATGACCGGTATGGTCGTGTTCGACTACACGGGCCGCTATGCGCTCGCGGCGCGCGAGATGGCGGGCTGGATCGCGGAAGGAAAGCTCAAGACGCGCGAGGACATCGTCGACGGGTTCGACGCCTTTCCCGAAACGCTTCTCAAGCTCTTCAAGGGCGAGAATCTCGGCAAGCTGATGATTCGCGTTGCCGGCGACTAGCGCAGACCTGGAAGGCCTCGCCGGCATGCGCCGGCTGGCGACGGGCCTGCTGGTGCTGATGGCCCTGGTGTTTCTCGCCGCGCTTTACTACGAGCCCGGCATGCCGCAGCTCGGCTACGTGCGTGCGTTCGCGGAGGCCGCGATGGTCGGCGCGCTCGCCGACTGGTTCGCCGTCACTGCCCTGTTTCGCCATCCGCTCGGCATCCCGATCCCGCACACCGCGATCATTCCGCGCAACAAGGATCGCATCGGCGAAAACCTGGGACGCTTCGTCGAGGAGAACTTTCTCGCGCCACCGCTCGTCGCCGAGCGCGTCGCTCATGTCGACTTCGCCGGCAAGCTCGCCAAATGGCTGGCGGAACCGACGCAAGGCGCGTGGCTCGCGGGCGGCATCGCCTCGATCCTGCCGAGGATCCTGCACGCGCTGGACGACGATGACCTGCGCCGCTTCGCCGGCGAGCATCTCGTCGCCGGCATGCGCAAGATCGATTTCGCAACGATCGCCGCCGAGGTGCTCGAGCTCCTCACCCGGGACAATCGCCATCACGTGCTCGTCACACAGCTGATCGACCAGGCCAAGGACCTGCTCGAAGAGTTCAAGCCGCAGATCCGCGAGCGCGTGCGCAAGGAAGTGTGGTGGGGACTGCGCACCGTCGCAGTGGACGAGGTGCTGTACACGCGGATCATCGACGCGCTCGAGCAGTTTCTCGAGGAGCTGCGCGACACGCCGACGCACGAGATGCGGGCGCGCATCGACGCCCGGTTGCACCGGCTGATCGCGGACCTGAGGCAATCGCCCGAATTTCGCGCGATGGGCGAGTCGCTGGTGGAACAGCTGCTCGAGAATCGCGAGCTGCAGGTCTACCTAGGGATCGTCTGGCACGAGGTGCGCGATCGCGTGCTCGCCGACGCCGCCCTCCCCGCCTCGGCGATCCGCAGCCAGCTGCAGGCGAGCATCGGCAACGTCGGGCTGGCGCTGCTGGGCGACCGCGCGATGCAGGAAAAGCTCAATGTCTGGGTGCGGCGCGAGATCGTCGAGCAGGTGGCGGCCCACGGCCACCACGTGTCCGCGCTGATCGCCGACACGGTGCGCAGGTGGGACCCCGAGACGATCACTGAGAAAGCGGAGACCGAGATCGGCAAGGATCTTCAGTACATCCGCATCAACGGCACGCTGATCGGCGGGCTGGTGGGACTGTTGCTGTACGTATTCGCAAAGGGGATATCGCCATGAAGGTGCTGGTCCTGAATGCCGGCTCGTCGAGCGTCAAGCACGTCGTCATCGATCCGCAGACCGAGGCCTGCGAGCTCGAGGGAAAGATCGAGCGCATCGGCCAGGGAGTCACGCACGAGCAGGCGTTCTCGCAGATTCTCGAGCGCTGCGCCGGGATTTCCATCGACGCGGTCGGTCACCGCGTCGTCCACGGGGGGAGCGATTTCCACCAGGCCGTGGTGGTCAACGACAAGGTCGAAGCCGCGATCGCCGCCTGCGTGCCGCTCGCACCGCTGCACAATCCGCACAATCTCGCGGGGATTCGTGCGGCTCGCGCCGCGCTCGGAACCCTCCCGCACGTCGCCGTGTTCGATACCGCCTTCCATGTGCGGCTGCCGCGCAGGGCGCGCACCTATGCGATCGATCAGGAGGTCGCCGAGCGCGAAGGCATCCGCCGCTATGGATTTCACGGCACCTCGCACGAATATGTCGCGGGCGTGGCGGCTAAGGCAATCGGTCGGAGCCTCGCCGAGCTGCGGATGATCACGTTGCACCTCGGCAATGGCGCGAGCGCGTGCGCGGTCGAGCTCGGGCATTCGACCGAGACGAGCATGGGAATGACGCCGCTCGAGGGCCTGGTGATGGGAACGCGCGCCGGAGACATCGATCCGGGCGTCCTGCTCGCCCTCGCCCGCAAGGGCATGACGGCAGACGACCTGGATACCCTGCTCAATCAGCAAAGCGGCCTCGCCGGGCTCTCGGGGCATGGCAACGACTTGCGCGACATCGAGCGGCGGGCCGCGGAAGGCGACGACCGCTCGCGGCTCGCGATCCAGGTCTTCGCGCACCGCGTGCGCAAGTACATCGGCGCCTATGCCGCCGTCATGGGCGGTCTCGACGCGGTCGTCCTGACCGGAGGCATCGGGGAAAACGGCGCCGCGATGCGCCTGCGCATCCTGCAGCGGTTCGATTACCTCGGGCTCCTCGTGGACGAGGAGCGCAATGGCGATGCCCGCGTCGATGCGAAGAATCCCGTCGCGCGTATCAGCTCAGACGTGAGCCGCGTGGTCGTGCTCGCGGTGCGGACCAACGAAGAGCTCGCGATTGCGCGTCAGACTGCGCACGCGGTGCGCGATGGCCAGCCGCGCGTCGATTCGACGCCGATCCCGCACGCGGGGCGCGAGAGCACGCCGCGCGCGGGTCCAACCTCCATCCCGATCGCGGTGAGCGCGCGGCACTTCCATCTCTGCGCGGCTTCCTTCGAGAAGCTCTTCGGGCCGGGCCGCCAGCCGACCCGCTGGCGCGACATCTCGCAGCCCGGCCAGTACGCCTGCGAGGAAAAGGTCAACCTGATCGGCCCGCGCGGGCGCATCGACGGCGTTCGCCTGCTCGGCCCGCTGCGCGGCAAGGACCAAGTGGAGATCTCGCGCACCGACGAGTTCAAGCTCGGCGTGGACGCTCCGGTGCGCGACTCGGGCAAGGTCGAAGGCTCGGCGCCGATCATCCTCGAAGGCCCGGCCGGAACGCTGCACTTGCGCGAAGGCCTGATCTGCGCGAAGCGGCACATTCACATGGCGCCCGCGGACGCCAAGCAGTTCGGGGTGAAGGATGGCGACGAGGTCGAAGTCAGGATCACCGGCGGGCCGAGAGATTTGACGTTCGGCGACGTATTGATCCGCGTCAGCCCGATGTTCAAGCTCGAAATGCACATCGACACCGACGAGGCGAATGCCGCGGAGATCGACCAGGGCGCGAGCGGCGGGCTCGTCTACACCGACGTCACGGGCGCGACCGGCACGCTCGTCAGCCGCCGCGCGCGCGCCGACCAGGGAAGTTAGAGCGGGAGCGTCGCGGAGTACAGGCTCGCCGGGATCGCGGCGTCGTCGGCGTCCGTCACCAGCAGCAAGCGGATGACGTCACCCTCCACGCTCGCATCGACGCCTTCGACCTTGTGCGGGCGGTCGAGCCGGTAGAGGCAGCGCACGCGCCCGTTTCGATCCGCGATTCCGATCGCGGCACCCGTGCAAGGCCCGTCGTTGTAGTTGTCTTCGGTGTCTTCGGCGATCGCGGAAAACACCAGTTCGCCGCTCGGCAACGCTGCCGCATCGGTAAGACAAAGCGGAATCCCCTCGACTTCTCCGAGAGTGACCGGGCAAATCGCCGATGGAATCAACGAAGCCGTGGCTGCGATGGAACCGGAGCCGAGCGCATCGAGCAGCGCGGCAAGGCGAAACCGTATCACCGCGTTCTGCACCGCGCGCTTGTTGCCCCGCTGCAGCAGGCACAGCTCGTCGCCGAGGACGATCGCACCCTCGATGTTGAGCGCCGCAAAAATGTCGTCCGGCACACTGAACAGGCCTGACAGATCGCACACCTGCGAGGTGTCGCCTGCCTCACCCTGCGCGTCGAGCGCGAGCAGCGCACCCCTGCGGCGATTGCGCTTCGATCCGGAACCAAGCGCGAGCAGCGCGCCGTGAGGATACCCGGCGAATGACGGGAGCAGCGCCAGCGCTTCGAGATCGGGCTTGCGCGCCTTGCGCGCCTTGGCCGGCGCGGGCAGCTCTCCCGGAAAGAGCCTGATCAGATGGCCCGCTTTGGCTTCGGTAGCGTGGAATACGCCGAGGTGCAGCTCATCGTCGGCGACGACGTAGAGAAATCGCCCCGCGCGCACCAGTCCGCTTGCGGCGCTGAGATGAGCCGTGCGCCCGGTGCTCGTCGGCACCGAGAGATCGAGCTCGCGGACCTTCGTGAGCGAGATCAGCATCCGGTCAGGGGGCATTTACCGGGAAACGACTTGAGGCGCTCGAGCACTTCGCGCCGCTTGTGCGTGGCGGCGTAGTCGCGGGCCGTATTGCCATTGTTGTCCGTGGCAGCGGGATCGGCGCCGAGATCGAGCAGCGTATTCACAAGCTGCAGCTTACCGCTCCCTGCGGCCGCCATCAGCGGTGCGGGCTGGTTTCCCCACGCGGCGCGCACGTTCACATCCGCTCCTTTTTTCGCGAGCGGCGCCAGAGCGTCGGGCAGATCCGCGGCGACCGCCACGTGAACGGCCGGCGACCCTCCATGCGTCGCGTTCGGATCGGCGCCCTTGTCCAGCAGAACCCGAGCGCTGCGCAGCGCGCCCGCCGTCAATGCAGCGCCCAGCGGAGTATCGCCGCCGTATTCCGAGGATGGATTGGCGGCGAAATTTGGATTCGCACCCGCTTCGAGCAACGCCGCGGCGATCTCGGGAAGATCGGCGAAGACCGCGACCATCAGAGGCGTGTCGCCACGCGAGTTCACCGCATCGACCGGGACTTCGGCGCCGAGCAGCGCTTTCACCGCTTCCAGGTTCCCACGGCTGACCGCGAGGAAGAGGAGACGCTGCTTTTCGGTCAGCTCCATCTCCAACAGCATCTTGGAGAAACGTTCGTGGCAGAAGTGCTCGAGCGCGTCGCGCGCGCTCTTCACCTCCTCGCAGGTTTCGGGGTCGCCGGGGATCTGGACGAGGCCCAGCAGGTCGGACGCTCCGCCAAAGCGCTGTCCGTAGCGATGATCGGTCTTTTCGGTTCGCACGTCGAGCATCAGCGAGGTTTGTCGCGGATCCGGATTCTTCGCAAGCCTGAGCGCAAAGGATTGCGCACTG
>DASYPC010000306.1:0-3990 GCA_036007105.1 Burkholderiales bacterium
GCGCGCTATCCCTCGGGCTACGTCCAGGACCTGGACGTGGACGTGTTCGAGCACCTGAAGGTCATGGACTTCGGCGACGCCGCGATCCCGGACGAGGCCAACTACCACCCGAACGCGGAGAACATCCTGCAGGCGCAGGCCGCAGTCGAGGACAAGGTCAACCAGGCGCTCGACGTGGGCGCGGTGCCGATTGTCATCGGCCAGAACTCGCCCTGCGGCTCCTACGCCATCGCCAAGCCGATCGCCGAGCGCACCAAGGGCAACGTCGGCATGATCAGCTTCGACACGCACTGGGATTCCAATCCGATCGATCGCCTCACCAAGGATCCGCGCATCGCCGGCAGCTCCAACTGGAAGGCGAAGACTTACGAGATGCATGCCAACTTCACGGTGAAGAACCTCGTCGAGATCGGCGAGCGCGGCATGCTCGAGCCGCGCGCCCGGGTGGAGGACTACAAGCGGCGCGGCATCCACTTCTACCCGATGTGGCGCATCCGCACCGACCTCGGCATCGAGGGCCTGTGCCGCGAGATGAAGCACGCCTATGAGGGCACTGACGCGGTCTACGTGCACTACGACATGGATGTGCTGGGCGGCGCGGGTCCCATGCCCGGCGACGTGCTGGGCGAACTCGTCGAGCCGATCGGCATGACCGACTTTGAGGTGATCCGCTGCGCGCTGGAGATCGGCAAGCGCGGCTTCACCGGCGCCTCTTTCATCTGCATCCCGCCCAACTCCGCGGCGGCCTACCGCGTCATCACCTACGTCATCATGTTCATGCTCGCGGGCATGGCGCTGAAGAAGGCCGGTCGCGCCTGAGCGGAGGCAGCGTGGACGTCAAGCTCCTGCACGCGACGGTCCTCACGCAGAACGACCGGCGCGAAGTCATCGACGACGGCGGCGTTGCGGTCGTCGGCGGCCGGATCGCCGCGGTGGGTCCCAGCGCCGAGATCGAGCGCTCGCACGCAACGCTTCCCGCCGTCGAGCTCTCGGGCAAGGCGTTGCTGCCAGGCTTGGTCAATGCGCACACCCACGTGCTGCTCCTCGCGCTGCGCGGCACGGTGGAAGACATGGGCGCGGAGGCCATCTACGGCTACATGTCGCCGATCAGTTTCGCCATGAACGACGACGAGCGACGCGCGCTCGCGCTGCTGGGTGTGGCGGAGGCGCTGCGCTCGGGCACGAGCACACTGGTGGAGCCGTTCCGCCATGTCGTGAACTACGCCGGCGCGATGGCGAGGACCGGGATGCGGCTCTGGTTCGCCGAGAGCTGCGCCGACGCGCTGACGCTCAAGATCCGCCACGGCATCTATGAATTCGACCGGGCCTGGGGCGAGACCTTCCTCGAGCGCGAGCGCGCGCTGATCGAGAAATTCCATGACACCCACGACGCTCGCGTGCACTGCCAGGTGGCCGCGCATGCGCCGGACAACTGCTCGCCCTGGATGCTGCGGCAATTGAACGACCTGAGAGAAAAGCACGGCCTGCGGCGCACCGTGCACATGGCACAGAGCAGGGGCGAGGTGGCGCAGGTGAAGAAGTACGCGGGTTGCACGCCTGCGCAGTACCTGGAGAAGCACGACTGGCTGGGGCCGGATGTGGTCGGCGCGCACTGGACCTACTGCACCGACGACGACGTCGCGCTGCTCGCCCGCCACGGCGTGCACATGGCGCATTGCGCCGCGAACAGCTCTCGCCGAGGCCCGCACACCGCCCCGGTGGCGAAGATCCTGGATGCAGGCGTCAACGTGTGCCTGGGCACCGACAACATGACCGAGGACATGCTGCAGGCGATGAAGATCGGCAGCATCGTGCATCGCGGAAGCTACGGCGGCGGCGTCAAGCCACAGCCGCAAGACCTGCTGGACGCCGCGACCCGCAACGGCGCGCTGTCGCTCGGCGCCGCGAACGACATCGGCTCGATCGAGCCGGGCAAGAAGGCCGACCTCGCCGTGCTGAACCTGCGCGACGCGTGCATGGTGCCGCGCATCAACCTCGTCTCCAATCTTGTGCATTACGGCCATCAAGGTATGGTGGAATCGGTGATAGTGGACGGCGAATTCCTGATGCGCGACGGCAAGATCCTGTGTCTGGACGAGCAGGACGTGCTGCGCAATGCGCAGGAAGCCACTGCCGGCGCGTGGCGGCGCCTGCACGAGAAGAATCCCGACCTGCCGCTCCCGGCCAGCCTGCATAGGTAGCGATGAACATGGAAAAAATCCTCGTCATAAATCCGAACTCCACCGAGGTGGTGACGCGCGGCATCGACGAAGCCTGCGCGCCGCTGCGCATGGCAGGCGGCCCGGCCATCGATTGCGTGACGCTCAAGGAAGGCCCGCCCGGGATCGAGACCCAGCAGCAGGTGGATGGCGTGGTTGCGCCGATGCTAAGGCTGGTGCGGGAAAAAGATGCCGAGTACGCGGCGTTCGTCATCGCCTGCTATAGCGACCCCGGGTTGCACTCGGTGCGCGAGGCGACTCGCAAGCCGGTGCTCGGCATTTCGGAATGCGCAATCCTGACCGCGCTGACGCTCGGGCAGCGGTTCGGCGTCATCGCGATCCTGCAGCAATCCATTCCGCGGCACCTGCGCTATGTGGGCGCGCTCGGCGTCAGCGAGCGGCTCGCCGCCGAGCTGCCGGTCGGACTGAAGGTTGTCGAGCTTTCCGACGAGCAAAAAACTTTCGGACGCATGGTAGAGGTTGGCAAGAAGTTGCGCGGCGAGCACGGCGCCGACGTCGTGATCATGGGCTGCGCCGGGATGGCGCGCTACCGCAAGCCGCTGCAGGACGCGATCGGGATCCCGGTCGTCGAGCCCACACAGGCCGCGGTCACGATGGCGATCGGCCGCGTGCGCCTGAACTGGAGCGGCAACTAAGACTCGGGCAACTCTCCGGGGAGGTTGAAACGCTGGCGAGTAGTGCAGTAGCGGTTTCCGAACAAGCGACCGACCGGGCGATAGTGCTCCTCCGAAATGCGCTTGGTCGCCGGGTCGACGATGCCTTCGCGCGCGTGCAGGTGCAGGATCTCCCCGATCACCAGCTCTCGCTCGGGGCCGAACTTGATGCTGCGCTCGATCTTGCATTCGAACGCGGCCGCGGCCTCGCCGATGCGCGGATGTTTCACTCGGGTGGAAGGCACCGGCGTCAGGCCGGTCTTGGCAAACTCACTTTCAGTTTCGGGGATCTCGTAGCTCGAGATGTGCATTGCATTGGCGGTGGATTCGTCGACCAGGTTGACGACGTACTCGCCGGTGCGGTGGATGTTTTTCAGGCTGTGCTTCATCGCGCCGTCGGTGCGGTTGTTAAAGCTCAGGATGCACAGCGGCGGCTCCTCCGAGATGCAGTTGAAGAAGGAGAATGGCGCGCAGTTGGCGACGCCGTTCTCGTTCCAGGTCGAAACCCAGCCGATCGGCCGGGGGATGACGAGGCCGATCAGCAGCTTGTAGCGCTCCAGGCGCGGCAGGCTCGCGAGCTCGAAGTCCATCAGTCGTTCGCGGGGGTCACTTCCGCTCCCGTCCGCTCGACGATCAGGCGGTAGTGCTCGGGACGCCGGTGCGCGGCGAAGTTGAACATGGTGTTCTTGAGATTCGCTGCCAGGTCGATGTCGCAGTTGTGGCAGATCACCTCGTCTTCCTCGGATTGGCTCTTGGCGGCGATCTCTCCGGTCGGAGCCACGATCACCGAGTGGCCGAACATGCGAAAGCCGTCCTCGTAGCCGGCCTTGGCGGTCTCGATCAGCCACGTGGCGTTCTGAAACGCCATCGACTGCGCCATGATCAGGTGGTGATGCACGCGCAGCGCCGGCGGCTCCGGATAGTGCAGGTTCTCGCTCGGCGTGTTGAACCCGAGCGCGACGATCTCGGCGCCCTGCAGCGCGAGCACGCGGAACGCCTCCGGCCAGCGCCGGTCGTTGCAGATCAGCATGCCGGTGATCGCGCCGAGGAAGCGCCACACGCGAAAACCCAGGTCGCCGACCTCGAAGTATTTCTTC
>DASYPC010000307.1:0-6474 GCA_036007105.1 Burkholderiales bacterium
CGACCGTGCGCGCGTTCCATCAGGCGCTTGCCGCGGGCGACTCGGTTGGCGCGCTTCGGCTCCTTGCCGCAGACGCGGTAATCCTGGAAAGCGGCGGCCGCGAGAGCCGCGACGAATACGCGGCGCACCACCTGGCCGAGGACATCGAGTTCGCCCGCGCGGTTCCCATCGGACGCAGCGCGCTTCAGGTCACGGTGAGCGGCGATGTGGCGTGGGTGAGTTCGACGGGCAGGCTGAACGGGACGTTTCAGGCCAGGCCGGTCGACCTCGCGATCGCGGAGCTGATGGTGCTGTCGCGCACGGCTGCCGGATGGGTGATCCGCGCGATCCACTGGTCTTCGCGGTAACTTCTTCGGTGACGGCAGACTTCCTTGAACGGAGGCGAGGATGAACGACAACTGGGTGGTGCAACAGATCCGCAAAGTGTGCCTGCGCCGGCTGATCTGGTGGGGTGGCGTGCTCGCGTGTCTGCTGCTCTTCGTTCTGTCCCAGCATCGCTACATCGCAAATTTCTTCCAGGGACCCTTCACTCTCGGCAAGGCGGAGCTCGACTCGATCCAGGACGCATCGTCCACGCCGCGTTATTTCGCCCGCGTGAGCGGCTCGAAGGCGATTGACACGGGAATCCGCCAGATCACGGTGCGTAAGCGCGCGGGCGTCGAAACGAGCCGCTCGGTGTCCGGCGAGTTCTACGTCCTGATGCTCGAGGATCGGCTGCTCGTCGTCAAAGGCTCGAGCGGCCCGCAGCAGCTCACCGCGGAAGGGGAATTGCTCCCGATGCGCCGAGAGCTCGAGGCGAAGCTCTTCAACACGCCCGACATGCAGGCGATCAAGAAGCGCTTCTACCCGTTCTATATCGAGGACGGCTCGTTTCGCCTTCCGGGCTACATCGCCGGCGCGGTGATCGCCGTGATCGGGTTCTTCGCGGTCTGGCTCGGGGCTGCGCCGCTGAAGCAATACCTTGCGCCCTCGACCCATCCGCTGGCGCAGAAAGTCGCGTCGTGGGGCGACCCGGCCCGCGTCGCGGCGCAGATCGAGCAGCAGTCGCGCGCGCCACGCTACAAGAGCGTCCCTTGGCAGATCACCGACCAGTATCTGATCCAGTCGGCTTTCTTTGCATTCGATCTGCACCGGCTCACCGACCTGCAATGGGCCTACAAGCGTGTCACGAGCTCGGGCACGGCGAAGGGCTACAACGCCGTGCTGGTGATGAACGGCGGCAGCGCCGACGTCCGGGGCTCGGAGAAGGACATCGACGCCGTCCTGGATCTGGCGGCCGAGCGCGCGCCTTGGGCGGTGTTCGGCTATTCGAAGGAGATCGAGGAGCAGTTCAACAAGAACCGGCAGGGGTTCGCGGCGACGATCGAGCAAAGACGCCGCGATTGGGCGCAGCAGGCTGGCGCTGCCCGTTGACGCCGCAGCTCGAATTCCTGATGGACCTCGCGGTGGACGTCGGCGACCTGACGTCGATGGGCGATGGGCCGCTCGGCGAGCGGCGCGTGGTCTGCATCCTGGGAGGGACCTTCGAAGGGCCCGAATGTCGCGGCGAGGTGCTGCCCGGCGGCGCCGATTGGCAGATCGCGCGCAAGGACGGCGTTCTCGATCTGGATGCGCGTTACGCGCTGAAGGAACAGCACGGCGGGCTGGTGCGCGTGACGAGCCAGGGCTACCGGCACGGATCGAGCGAAATTCTCGCCGCGCTGGCGCGAGGCGAGGAGGTCGACCCGGCGAAGTATTTCTTCCGCACGATCCTGCGCTTCGAAACCGGGGCGCCGTACCTGGCGTGGCTGAACAAGACCATCGCGGTGGCCACCGCCGAGCGAAAGGCGCGGCAAGTGCTGCTGAGCGCGTACCGCCTGCTGTAAAGAAGCGCGCAACTCGCGTATAATTTCTGCTTCAAGCGAGCGGGAGCGGCGCGAGTCCCTCCCGCTTTTTTGCGCCTTCCGCCGGAGTGCAGCAGCCCGTGTCCTCGTTCGAGCCCGCCGTCCTCGTCCTTGCCGACGGGACGGTGTTTCGCGGCCGCTCGGCCGGCGCGCGCGGCAGCGTTTCCGGCGAGGTCGTGTTCAACACGGCCATGACCGGCTACCAGGAAATCCTCACCGATCCCTCCTACTGCCGGCAGATCGTCACGCTCACGTACCCGCACATCGGCAACACCGGCGTCAACGCGGAGGACGAGGAAGCACCGCGCGTGCACGCCGCCGCGCTGGTGGTGCGCGACGTTCCGGCGGTGCCGTCGAATTGGCGCGCCAACGGATCGCTCACCGATTACCTCGTCTCGCACGGCATCCCGGCGATCGCCGAGATCGACACGCGCAAGCTGACTCGCCTGCTGCGCGAGAAGGGCGCGCAGAGCGGCTGCCTGATGGCGGGCGAGGTGGATATCGAGCGCGCGCTCGCCGAAGCACGGGCTTTTCCGGGCCTCGCCGGAATGGACCTCGCCAAGGTCGTGACGACCGACAAGCCGTATGAATGGAACGAAGGGCGCTGGCAGCTCGGCAGCGGGTTTCGCAAGCTCGCCGATCCGCGCTTCCACGTGGTCGCCTACGACTACGGCATCAAGCGCAACATCCTGCGGCTGATCGCAGAGCGCTCCGCGCGACTGACGATCGTGCCGGCGCAGACCCCGGCGCGCGAAGTGATGCGCATGCAGCCGGACGGCGTGTTCCTGTCCAACGGTCCGGGGGACCCGGAGCCCTGCGACTACGCAATCGAGGCGATCGGCGAGCTGCTCGATGCGACGCCGCTGCCGGTGTTCGGCATCTGCCTCGGCCACCAGCTGATGGGCCTCGCCTCGGGCGCGAAGACGCTGAAGATGAAGTTCGGCCACCATGGCGCCAACCATCCGGTCCAGGACTTGGATACGAAACGCGTCATCATCACCAGCCAGAACCACGGCTTCGCAGTCGATCCGAACAGCCTGCCGGATCATCTGCGGCCCACCCACGTGTCGCTGTTCGACGGCTCGCTGCAAGGCCTCGCACGCACCGACCGGCCGGCGTTCTGCTTCCAGGGCCATCCTGAAGCAAGCCCGGGACCGCACGATCTTTCGTACCTGTTCGACCGTTTCGCCGCGCTGATGAGCGATGCCAAGAAGAACTGACCTGCAGTCGATCCTCATCATCGGCGCCGGACCGATCGTGATCGGGCAGGCGTGCGAGTTCGACTACTCGGGCGCGCAGGCCTGCAAGGCGCTGAAGGCCGAAGGCTATCGCGTGGTGCTCGTCAACTCAAACCCGGCGACCATCATGACCGACCCGGAAATGGCCGACGCGACCTACATCGAGCCGGTCACCTGGCAGACCCTGGCGCACATCATCGAGCGAGAGCGGCCCGATGCGCTGCTGCCGACGATGGGCGGGCAGACCGCGCTCAACTGCGCGCTCGACCTGGCGCGCGAAGGCGTGCTGGAAAAATTCGGCGTCGAGCTGATCGGCGCCTCGCGCGAGGCGATCGACAAGGCCGAGGACCGCGAGAAATTCAAGCAGGCGATGAGCCGCATCGGCCTGGCGAGCCCGCGCTCCTCGCTCGCGCACTCGATGGAGGAAGCGCTGCAGCTGCAGGCCGGCGTCGGCTTTCCGGTCGTCATCCGGCCGTCGTTCACGCTGGGCGGCGCGGGCGGCGGCATTGCCTACAACCGCGAGGAGTTCGTGGCGATCTGCGAGCGCGGCATCGACGCCTCGCCGACGCGCGAGCTGCTGATCGAGGAATCGCTGATCGGCTGGAAGGAATTCGAGATGGAGGTGGTGCGCGATCGCAAGGACAACTGCATCATTGTCTGCTCGATCGAGAACCTCGACCCGATGGGCGTGCACACGGGCGACTCGATCACGGTCGCGCCGGCGCAGACGCTGACCGACAAGGAATACCAGATCCTGCGCGACGCTTCAATCGCGGTGCTGCGCGAGATCGGCGTCGACACCGGCGGCTCGAACGTGCAGTTCGCGATCAACCCGAAGGACGGGCGGATGCTGATCATCGAGATGAATCCGCGCGTCTCGCGCTCTTCTGCGCTGGCCTCGAAGGCGACCGGCTTTCCGATCGCCAAGGTCGCGGCCAGGCTCGCAGTCGGCTACACGCTCGACGAAATCGCGAACGAGATCACCGGCGGCGCGACGCCGGCATCGTTCGAGCCGACGATCGACTACGTCGTCACCAAGGTGCCGCGCTTCGCGTTCGAGAAATTCCCGCAGGCCGACGACCGGCTGACGACGCAGATGAAGTCGGTCGGCGAGGTGATGGCGATCGGCCGCACGTTCCAGGAATCGTTCCAGAAAGCGCTGCGCGGGCTGGAAGTCGGCCTCGACGGCCTCAACCAGCGCACCACCGACCGCGAGACGATCAAGCGCGAGCTCGGCGAACCTGGTCCCGAGCGCATCTGGTTCGTCGGCGATGCCTTCGAGAACGGTTTCGGCCTTGACGAGGTCAACCAACTGACCGGCATCGATCCCTGGTTCCTCGCGCAGATCAAGGAGATCGTCGAGCTCGAGATGGAGCTCGACGACCGCAAGCTCGAGGACATCGACACGGATCGCCTGCGCGTGCTCAAGCGCAAGGGCTTCTCGGACCGGCGCCTCGGACACCTGTTCAAGACGACGGAGAAGGAAGTGCGCGTCAAGCGCCACGCGCTCGGCATCCGCCCGGTGTTCAAGCGCGTGGACACGTGCGCGGCCGAGTTCAGCACGAGCACCGCGTACCTCTATTCGACATACGAAGAGGAATGCGAGGCGGCGCCGACCGGTCGCAGGAAGGTCATGGTGCTCGGCGGCGGGCCGAACCGCATCGGCCAGGGGATCGAATTCGACTATTGCTGCGTGCACGCGGCGCTGGCGCTGCGCGAAGACGGCTTCGAGACGATCATGGTGAACTGCAACCCGGAGACGGTTTCGACCGACTACGACACCAGCGATCGGCTGTATTTCGAGCCGCTGACGCTCGAGGACGTGCTCGAGATCGTCGCGGTCGAAAAGCCGTTCGGGGTCATCGTGCAGTACGGCGGGCAGACGCCGCTCAAGCTCGCGCGCGATCTCGCGGCCGCGGGCGTGCCGATCATCGGCACCAGCGCCGACATGATCGACGTCGCGGAGGACCGCGAGCGCTTCCAGAAACTGCTGGCCCGGATCGGGCTGCGGCAACCGCCCAACCGCACGGCGCGTTCGCCGGCCGAGGCGGTGACGCTGGCCGAGGAGATCGGCTACCCGGTGGTCGTGCGCCCGAGCTACGTGCTCGGGGGCAGGGCGATGGAGATCGTGCACGAACGCTCCGAGCTCGAGCGCTACATGGAAAGCGCGGTCAAGGTATCGAACGATTCGCCGGTGCTGCTCGATCGCTATCTTTCGGATGCGATCGAGATCGATGTCGACGCGGTGTCGGACGGGCAGGACGTGCTGATCGCCGGCATCATGGAGCACATCGAGCAGGCCGGCGTGCATTCGGGCGATTCCGCCTGCTGCCTGCCGCCGCACTCGCTCGCGAGCCACCTGGAGCGCGAGCTGCGCCGCCAGACGGTGCTGCTCGCCAGGGCGCTCGAGGTGGTCGGGCTGATGAACGTGCAGTACGCGATCCAGCGCGACACGGTGTACGTGCTGGAAGTGAACCCGCGCGCCTCGCGCACCGTGCCGTTCGTTTCGAAGGCGACCGGCGTTCAATGGGCAAAGGTCGCTGCGCGCTGCATGGCCGGCGCATCGCTTTCCTCGCAGCGGGTGACGAGGGAAGTCGTGCCGCCGTACTTCTCGGTCAAGGAGGCGGTGTTTCCGTTCGTCAAATTTCCCGGAGTGGATACGATCCTCGGGCCGGAGATGAAATCGACCGGCGAAGTCATGGGCGTCGGCATGACGTTCGGCGAAGCGTTCGTCAAATCGCAGATCGCCGCGGGCGTGCGGCTGCCGAAGGGCGGGCGGGCGTTCGTCAGCGTGCGCGACGGCGACAAGCTGGCGGCCGTTTCCGTGGCCCGCGACCTGCGGGAGCTCGGCTTCGACGTGCTGGCGACGCGCGGCACGCAGAAGGTGCTCGCCGCGCACGGCATCGACGCGACCACGGTCAACAAGGTGGCGGAGGGCCGGCCGCATATCGTCGACATGATCAAGAACGGCGAGGTGAGCTTCATCGTCAACACCGCGGAAGACTCGCGCACCGCCAAGTCCGACTCGCGCTCGATCCGCGTCACCGCGCTCGCGCAGCAGGTCACCTACTACACGACGATCGCCGGGGCGCGCGCGGCTTGCAATGGCATGCGCGCGCTGGCCGAGCTGCGGCCGTACCGGCTGCAGGAGCTCCACAGTCAATTGAGATAACATTTGCCATGGCCAAGACCCCGATCACGGTCCGCGGCGTAGAGCTGCTGCGCGCCGAGCTGCAACGGCTGAAGAGCGTCGAGCGCCCCGCCATCAGCCAGGCGATTGCCGATGCGCGCTCGCATGGAGACCTCTCGGAGAACGCCGAGTACGAGGCGGCGCGCGACCGCCAGAGCTTCAT
>DASYPC010000308.1:0-8423 GCA_036007105.1 Burkholderiales bacterium
GGTATCCGACGAAAGCCGCGGTTATCAGATCGTAGAGGGCAAGAGGAAGAGAATTCTCAACAATGATTCTCACCACGCCGAGCGCGGCACGACGCAGTCCGAAGGGGTCCTTGTCGCCTGTTGGCTGTTGGCCTATCCCAAAAAAGCCCACGAGTGAATCGAGCTTGTCCGCGAGCGCAACCGCGCAAGCGGTCGACCCTTCGGGCAGCCGGTCGCCTGCGAAGCGCGGCCGGTAGTGCGCTTCGATCGCTTCGGCAACGTCTTTCGGCTCGCCGTCGTGCAGCGCGTAGTAGCAGCCCATCGTGCCCTGCAGTTCCGGGAATTCGCCCACCATTCCGGTCGCGAGGTCGGCTTTTGACAGCCACGCCGCGCGTCCGGCGGGTGCCGGGTCCGCGCCGAGCTGGCGGGCGATGTGTCCGGCCAGGAGCTGGATCCGCTCGACGCGCTCCAGCTGGCTGCCAAGCTTGGCGTGATAGACCACTTTGGCAAGCTGCGGCACGCGCGTTTCGAGCCGCGTCTTGCGGTCCTGATCGTAGAAGAAGCGCGCGTCTTCGAGCCGCGGCCGCACCACGCGCTCGTTGCCGCTGATGATGTGGCGCGGATCATCGACCTGCATGTTCGAGACGATGAGGAACTTCGGCAGCAGCCTTCCGTAAGCGTCGAAAAGCGGGAAATACTTCTGGTTCTGCCGCATCGTCAGGATCAGGCACTCCGGCGGTACCTTCAGGTACTGAGCATTGAACGTTCCGGCATACACGCTCGGGTATTCGACGAGTGCGGTGACTTCGTCGAGCAGGCTTTGATAGTCACCCAGAGAACTTTGTTGACGCGCCGCCTCGGCGCCGAGCAGCCGCTCGATTTCGGCGCGACGCTTGTCGAAATCCGCAATGACGCATCCATCCTCGAGCAACCGGGCTTCGTATTCGTCGGCCGTCGCGAGCGTGATCGAGGGTGAGCCCATGAACCGATGGCCGCGCGTTTCCCTGCCGGCCGCGACCCCGAGGATGGTTCCAGGGATTGCGCGCTCTCCATGCAGCAGGACGACGCCATGTACCGGCCGAACGAACTGCGCATCGCCCGCGCCCCAGCGCATGACCTTGGGGATCGGCAGTTTCTTGATGGCTTCCTCGACAATGCTCGTGAGGACGTTGCCCAGCGATGCGCCTTTCAGCGTGACGCGAGCGAGATAGACGTTCCCTTTGGGGGTCTCGCGCTGCTTGAGATCCTTGACGTCGACGCCTTGCTTCCGCGCAAAACCCGCTACTGCCTCAGGCGGCGCCTTCACCGGCGGTCCTGTGACCTCGGTCGATCGATCTGCGGCCGAGGCGAGAACGCCTGGAATCAGCACTGCGAGCCTGCGCGGCGTAGCAAACCACCGCCAATTCGGCTCTCCTTGCTTGAGCTGATGGCGAATCAATCCATTCGCAATCTCGTCGGCAAAGACTTCGCCGAGCAGCACGAGCGACTTCGGCGGCAACTCTTCGGTTAATACCTCGACGAGCAGCGTCGCTTCCATCTAGGCCGCCTTCGGCAGCATCGGGAACCCGAGACGCTCGCGCGAGTCGTAGTACGCCTGCGCGATCATCCGCGCCAGGGCGCGCACGCGTCCAATGTAGGCGGCGCGCTCGGTCACCGAGATCGCGCCGCGCGCATCGAGCAGGTTGAACGTGTGCGAGCATTTCATCACCATCTCGTAGCCGGGCAGCACGCATTGCGCTTCGATCAGGCGCCGCGCCTCGCCTTCGTATTCGCCGAAGTGCCGAATGAGCATCTGCGGGTCGGACAGCTCGAAGTTGTAGCGCGACTGCTCCACCTCGTTCTGGTGGTAGACATCGCCGTAGGTCACGCCGGGTGCCCATACGAGGTCGTAGATCGATTCCTTGCCCTGCAGGTACATCGCCAGGCGCTCGATGCCGTAGGTGATTTCACCCAGCACCGGCCGGCAGGCGAGCGAGCCGACTTCCTGGAAGTAGGTGAACTGTGTGACCTCCATCCCGTCGAGCCAGACTTCCCACCCGAGCCCCCACGCGCCGAGCGTCGGCGATTCCCAGTCGTCCTCGACGAAGCGGATGTCGTGCACCTTCGGATCGATCTCGAGCGCGACCAGCGACTCGATGTAGAGATCCTGGATGTCGGCGGGCGAAGGCTTGAGAACGACCTGGTACTGGTAGTAATGCTGCAGCCGGTTCGGGTTGTCGCCGTAGCGGCCGTCTTTCGGGCGGCGCGAGGGCTGGACGTACGCCGCCTTCCAGGGCTCCGGGCCGATCGCGCGCAGGAACGTCGCCGTGTGAAAAGTGCCCGCGCCGACCTCCATGTCGTACGGCTGCAGCAGCACGCAGCCGCGGCCGCCCCAGAATTGCTCGAGGCGCTGGATGAGCTCCTGGAAGTTCAGCATCGGAAAAAATTCTAACCGCTCGACGCGCGCCGCGCGAGGACGAGGGCGATGCCGAGCGCGAGCGCGCAGGCGCCGAGCGCGAGCGTGTCGCCGAAGCGCACGTAGGGCGTCGCACCTGTGTACCCTTGCGCCGCAACCTCCAGCTTCCCTTCGACGAACTGCGGCAATTCTGCGATGACGCGAGCGTCTCTGCCGATCGCAGCGGTGATTCCGCTGTTGGTCGCGGCGAGCAGCATCCGTCCGGTCTCGAGCGTGCGCATGCGCGCGATCTGCAGGTGCTGCCGGGGTGCGAGCGAGTCGCCGAACCACGCGACGTTGGAGACGTTGACGAGCAGTGTGGCGGCGGGCAGCTGCCGCGCGATCTCTTCGCCGAACGCGTCCTCGTAGCACACGTTGATCGCGACCCGCTGGCCCGCGACCTGCAGCGGCGCCGGGCGGGCATCGCCGCGTGTAAAGTCCGCCAGCGGAATGGCGAGCACGGAATTGATCCACCCGAACCCGAACGGGATGAACTCGCCGAACGGCACGAGATGCGTCTTGTCGTACGCCTGGGACGGCGAGACGCCGAGGCTGATTACGCTGTTGAAGTAGCTTGCACGCCCGGTGCGCAGCGGCACGCCGAGCAACAGATCGCCGTTATTTCTGCGGGCGGCGCGCTCGAGCCGCTCGAGAAAGGCCGGTTCGACCTGGTCGAGGAAGCGCGGCGCCGCGGTCTCCGGAAGCACGATCAGCCGGCCAGCACTCTGCTCGGCGAGGCGCGCATAGGTATCGAGTGTGCGTGCATAGCGCGCCGGATCGAACTTCAGATCCTGTGGGATGTTTCCCTGCAGCAGGGTCGCGTTCAGCGCGGGCCCGGCCGGCACGGACCACGCGATTCCTTGCAATGCGGCGCCGCTTGCGCCCAGAGCGACGAACGTGGCCGCGGCGAGCCATCGGCCGCGCGCGGTCGCAACGCACCACAGCAAGCCTGCGCTCATGAGCGTGGCGAGTGAGAGGGCGTAGACGCCTCCCAGAGGAGCGAACCCCGCGAGCGGGGAATCGATCGCAGCGTATCCGGCGGTCAGCCACGGAAAGCCGGTCAGGATCCAGCTCCGCACCCACTCGACGAACGTCCAGACAGCCGGAATGACGAGCACCGCGCGCAACCCCGGCGACGCGTTCGCCCGCGCCTGGAGGGCGCCTGCGAGCGCGGGAAAGAGCGCGAGGAAGGCGCAGAACGCGAGCGTCGCGAAAGCGGCGAGCGGGGCGGGCATCGCGCCGAATCGGTGCAGGCTCACGTAGACCCACGATACGCCGGCGCCGAAAAGACCCAGGCCGAACCAGAACCCGTACAGCGCCGCCAGTCGCGCGGACGGCGCGCGCACCCACGAGTGCAGGAGCAGCGCAAAGCCCGCGAGCACCGCGGGAAACAGATCGAACGGCGAGAAACCGAGAACGGTCGCCGCACCGGCCAGCAGCAGAAATGGGGACGGGCCCCATTTTTCAACATAGCGAAAAATGGGGTCCGTCCCCATTTTCTTACTTCTGCTTTTCCACGATCAGCGTATACACGCGCCGGCTGTCGGCGCGCAGCACCTGGAATTTCAGGCTTTCGATGGCGACGGTCTCGCCACGCTTGGGGAGGCGGCCGAGGCGGTGGATGATCAAGCCGCCGACGGTGTCGTGCTCGTCGTCGGCGAACGAGGTGCCGAACGCGGCGTTGAAGTCGGCGATCTGGGTGAGCGCCTTCACGCGCCAGCGGTTGCCCGGCTCGGCGAGGATGTTGTCGCTGGCTTCGTCGAAATCGTATTCGTCCTCGATCTCGCCGACGATCTGCTCGAGCACATCCTCGATCGTCACCAGCCCTGCGACGCCGCCGTACTCGTCGACGACGATCGCCATGTGATTGCGGCTGGCGCGGAATTCGCGCAGCAGCACGTTGAGGCGCTTGGACTCGGGGACGAACACCGCCGGACGCAGCATCTCGCGGACGTTGAAGTCTTCGTCGCCCGCGTAGTAGCGCAGCAGGTCCTTGGCGAGCAGGATGCCGATGACGTCGTCGCGGTTGCGGTCGATCACCGGGAAGCGCGAGTGCGCGGTGGAAATGATCTGCGGGATGAATTTCTCGACCGGCTCGTGCAGGTCGATGACGTCCATCTGCGCGCGCGGAATCATGATGTCGCGCACCTGCATCTCCGACACGCTGAGTGCGCCCTCGATCATCGACAGCGCGTCGGCGTCGAGCAGGTTGCGCTCGTAGGCCGAATGCAGCAGGCGCGCCAGGCTTTCGCGGTCTTCCGGCTCGCGCAGGATGAGCGCCGAAAGACGCTCGAGCAGCGTAGGTCGCGAGGGGTCGTTCACAGGGGGAAGCGGCGGCAGCGCTATTCTATTCTCTAATCAGCGCGCCGCGTACGGGTCGGCGTAGCCGAGCCGGGCGAGGATCGCGGCTTCGCACGCCTCCATGCGCCGGGCTTCGCGCGAGCGCTCGTGCTCGTAGCCTCGCAGGTGCAGCACCGCGTGGACCACGAGGTGCGCGTAGTGCGCTTCGACCGTCTTGCCCTGGCGGCGCGCCTCGCGCACGACCACCGGATGGCACAGCACGACGTCGCCGGCGTGAAATGCGAGAACGTTCGTCGCGCAGTCGGCACCCCGATACGTTCGATTCAGGCGCCGCGCTTCCGCCGCGCCGACGACCCGCAGCGTAATTTCACGCGCCGCGTTGCCGGCCGCTCGCGCAAAGCGCTGCAGCTGCGCCGCCCGGGGCGCGCCTGCCGCCCGGCACGCGAACTGGACCGCGACGCGCAGGGTCCGCCTACGACTCCGACGGATCGCTCGCCTGCTTTTCGTAGGCATCGATGATGCGCGCGACGAGCGGGTGGCGCACGACGTCGACGGCGCTGAACTCGGTGAAGGCGATTCCGCGCACCTCCGAGAGCACCCGGCGCGCCTCGATGAGGCCGCTCTTCTGCCCGCGCGCGAGATCGATCTGCGTGACGTCGCCGGTGACGACCGCCTTGGCGCCGAAGCCGATCCGGGTGAGGAACATCTTCATCTGCTCGGGCGTCGTGTTCTGCGCCTCGTCGAGAATGATGAATGCGTGATTGAGCGTGCGTCCGCGCATGTACGCGAGCGGCGCGAGCTCGATCGTGCCGCGCTCGAGGAGCTTTCCCGTCTTGTCGAATCCCATCAGGTCGTAGAGCGCGTCGTAGAGCGGGCGCAGGTACGGATCGACCTTCTGCGCGAGGTCGCCCGGAAGGAAGCCGAGGCGCTCGCCCGCCTCGACGGCGGGGCGGACCAGCACGATCCGCTTCACGCGGTCCCGCTCGAGCGCGTCGACTGCGCACGCGACTGCGAGGTAGGTCTTGCCCGTGCCCGCCGGACCGATGCCGATCGTGATGTCGTGCGCGAGGATGCTTTCGATGTACTGCACCTGATGCGGCGTGCGGCCGTGCAGGTCGGGCCGGCGCGTCAGCAGCTGCGGCTGGCCTTCGAGCTCGGCGGTGGCGATTTTCGCACCCTGCGCGAGCTCGGTGAGTCCGAGCTGAAGGTCATCGAGCGTGAGGTCGTCGGACGCCTTCTGGTAGAAGTGCTCGAGCGCCTCCTGCGCGCGCGCGGCCTGGCGCGGCGTGCCGCGAATCGAGAAGCGCGCACCGCGCCGCGCGATCGACACGTCGAGCGCGGACTCGATCTGCCGCAGGTTGGCATCGAGCGCGCCGCACAGCCGGGCGAGCCGCTGGTTGTCCTCCGGGTCGAGGTGCACCTCGAGCGGTCTCGTCATTCCGCCAGCGCCCCGCGCAACGAATGAGGCCGCACCTCGGTGACGCGTGCGTTGACGAACGATCCGACGAGGCGCAGCGATCCGGGAAAGTTCAGGACCCGGTTGTTCGCGGTCCTTCCGGCGAGCTCCTGCGGATTCTTTTTCGACGGGCCCTCGACCAGGATGCGCTGCACGCTGCCGACCATCGCCTCGCTGATCAAGCGCGCCTGCCGCTCGAGCAGCTGCTGCAGGCGCTGCAACCGTTCGAGCTTTTCTTCGCGCGGCGTTGCATCGGCAAGCTCGGCAGCGGGCGTTCCGGGGCGCGGGCTGTACAGGAAAGAGAACGAAGCGTCGAAGCCCATCTCCTCGACCAGCTTCAGCGTAGCGGCGAAATCGGAGTCGGCCTCGCCGGGAAATCCGACGATCAGGTCGCTCGAGAGGCAGACCCCCGGGCGCGCGTTGCGCAGCCGCCGTACGATCGAGCGGTACTCGAGCGTGGTGTACCCACGCTTCATCGCCGCCAGCACCCGGTCCGAACCCGACTGCACGGGCAGGTGCACGTGCGCGGCGAGCTTTTCCAGCTCCGCGTGCGCATCGATCAGGCGCTGAGTGAATTCGCGCGGATGCGAAGTCGTGTACCGGATGCGCTCGATGCCGTCGATTTCGGCGACGTAGCGAAGCAGCTCTGCAAAATCCGCGCGCCGCGCGCCGCCGGCGGGTGCGTAGCCGCTGATTTCGCCGCGCCACGCGTTCACGTTCTGGCCGAGCAGCGTCACTTCCTTCACGCCTTGCTCCGCGAGCACGGCGATCTCCGCGATCACGTCGGCGAACGGGCGCGAGACTTCTTCGCCGCGCGTATAGGGGACTACGCAGAAGCTGCAGTACTTGCTGCAGCCTTCCATGATCGAAACGAAAGCCGTCGGACCTTCGGCGCGGGGCGCGGGCAGCGCATCGAACTTCTCGATCTCCGGGAAGCTGACGTCGACCTGGGGTACGCCGGTCGCGCGGCGCCGTGCCATCAGTTCCGGCAGCCGGTGCAGCGTTTGGGGGCCGAAGACGATATCCACGTAGGGTGCGCGATCGATGATCGCGCCGCCCTCCTGGCTCGCAACGCATCCGCCTACCGCGATCATCAGCCCGGGCCGCGCGCGCTTGAGATGCTTCACGCGCCCGAGATCCGTGAAGACCTTCTCCTGCGCTTTCTCGCGCACCGAGCAGGTATTGAATACGATCAGGTCGGCGTCTTCCGGTGCGTCCGCGGATTCGTAACCCTCGCGCTCGGCGAGCACGTCGGCGATTTTCGCCGAGTCGTACTCGTTCATCTGGCAGCCGAAGGTGCGGATGAAGAGCTTGCCCGCCACCCGGCTACCGTGCCTTGTCGCGTTGAGACGCTTCCGTCAGGGTCAGGATCCAGACGCGGTGAACGTAGCCTTGGGCATCGAGCGTGTACTTGACCAGAGCCCCGGCGGGCACCGCAGTCGGCTGGATGATTACATTCGAAGCGTCTCGGATCTGGGCGCCCGTGGAGAGTCGCATCAGCTTGCCGCTCATGCGGATCGTATTCTCCTCGACGTGCTGGAGCTGGCCGCGTTTCGCCTCGGCAGGGATCGTACGGACCTGCGCCAGCGCGCAGAGGCTTGCGGCCAGTCCGATGGCGAGGATCAGGGTGCGTGGCATGTGCGTGAGGCGCTCGCTTGGAATTGGTGGCGAATCAGGGACTCGAACCCCGGACACACGGATTATGATTCCGCTGCTCTAACCAGCTGAGCTAATTCGCCGCTCTACAAAAAGGGCGCGCATTTTCGCCTAAAAGCAGCTTGAAGTCAAAGACTTGGAAGCTAGGATTGCGAAGGCGGCTCTTTCTTCAGTCGTGCTATGAACGAGCCCCGCGAGATTGCGGGCGTGGTGCACGCGAGCGGCAATTGCGACACGTCGACGACGTCGAATTCCCGATCCAATATGGGAATGATATCGATGCCGTTGTCCACCCAGCCCAGGTCGGAAGGCACGACAGCATGCCGATTATTGAGAACATAGAACAACCCGCCCGCCTTCAGCACGGACTTGACCAGGGCGATGTCCTCGGCCGGATCGAGGCAATGCTGCAAGACCCAGATTGCATAGCCACCGTCCACGCGCAGCCCGCTCGCAGCCATCGCCACGAGCATGGGTTTGGTCACTACGGAGAACCGGTCGTCGTCGACGTAGCCGGGCGCCATCTGTCGCATCGACTTGGCAATGTCCACGCCCAGCACCCGGCAGCCATGTGTAGCAATCAGCTCTCGGGCGATG
>DASYPC010000309.1:0-5373 GCA_036007105.1 Burkholderiales bacterium
TGTTCCGCCACGCCCACTGAGCGTAGAATTTCCGCATGCCGCGTGCCAAAGGGGAACGACGGCTCGAGATCCTGAAGGCGCTCGCCCAGATGCTCGAGCAGCCGAAGTGGGAGAAGATCACCACCGCTGCGCTTGCCGAAAAGCTCGACGTTTCGGAGGCCGCGCTGTATCGCCATTTCGCGTCGAAGGCGCAGATGTACGAGGGGCTGATCGAGTTCATCGAGAGCTCGGTGTTCACGCTGGCGAACAAGATCACCGCCGACGAAGCCGACGGCGAGCGCCAGGCGTCGAAGCTGGTCGAGATGGTGCTCGCGTTCGCCGAAAAGAACCCCGGCATGGTGCGCGTCATGACCGGAGATGCGCTCGTCGGCGAGCACGAGCGGCTGCAGGTGCGCATGAACCAGTTCTTCGATCGCTTCGAATCCACTCTGAAGCAGAGCCTGCGGCTGGCCGCGGGCGACGCGGGCGCCGCGAAAGCAGCCGATTCCGACATCGCTGCGCAAGCAGGGGCGATGCTGCGCTACGTGATCGGATCGTTGCACCAGTTCGCCAAATCCGGCTTTACGCGCAAGCCCACCGAGAGCTTCCTCGTCCAGCGGCGCTACCTCGCCGCGTAGCTTGCGCGCCATGAAGCACGTCCTCGCCACTGAGCGCCTGACGCTGCGCGAGATGGCGCCCGACGACCTCGATTTCGTCGCGGCGATGCTCGACCATCCCGAAGTGATGCGCTTTTATCCCAAGCGGTACACCCGCGACGAGGCGCGCGCGTGGATCGAGAGGCAGGTGCAGCGCTACGCCGAGCACGGGCACGGCCTTTGGCTCGTCGCTGAACGCGACTCGGAGACACCCGTGGGCCAGGTGGGACTGATGATGCAGGAGGTCGAGGGAACCTGGGAGCCGGAGATCGGCTACCTCGTTCATCGGCCGTTCTGGCGCCGTGGGTACGCGAGCGAAGCGGCGCTTGAAGTGCGCAAATACGCGTTCGGAGTTCTCGGCCGGCCGAAGGTGATCTCGCTCATTCGACCGGAGAACATCGCTTCGCAGGGCGTTGCGCGCTCGCTTGGAATGGCGGCGCAGCGCGAGGTCGATTTCAAGGGCTTCCGCCACATCGTTTTCGCAGCGTGGCAATCCTGAGGCAGGCGCAGCGCGGCGATATCGCGGCGATGCACCGCGTGCGGATGGCGGTGCGCGAGAACGTCTTGCGCTCCAACGTGATCACCGAAGAACACTACCTGCCCGCGATCGAAGCGACGGGGCGCGGCTGGGTGGTTGAAGTCGACGGGCGCGTGGTCGGGTTCGCAATCGGCGACGCGGATACCGGAAATATCTGGGCGCTTTTCGTAGACCCGGAGCACGAAGGTCGAGGACACGGGCGAGCGCTGCACGATGCGATGGTCGAGTGGCTGTTCTCGCGCGGCCTTGCGCATCTGTGGCTTGGCACCGATCCGGAGACGCGCGCGGAACGCTTCTACCGCGCGGCCGGTTGGCGATCCACCGGAAAGGCTGCGAACGGCGAGGCGCTCTATGAGCTTCGCAATCCGAGCGTTGGACAGCGATGAAGGAAAAACTCTCTCTGTCCGTGCACGATGAAATACCCGCTGAGGAAGCGCGCGCGGTCAATCAAGGTCTGGGAGACTTCAACGCGCTCGCGGGGCCGATTCACGAGGTTCGACCGCTATCCTGTTTCGCGCGGCTGGAAAGCGGCGCTCTGGTCGGCGGTGCGATCGGCCGCACCTGGGGGCAGTGTTGCGAGCTGCAGCAGCTGTGGGTCGATCCGACGTACCGACGCCTCGGCATGGGCACGCGCCTCGTCAGGCGGTTTGAAGAAGCCGCCGCTGCGCGCGGCTGCTCCATCTTCTATCTCGATACGTTCAGCTTTCAGGCGCGCCCGTTCTATGAGCGACTCGGATACGAAGCCAGGCTCGAGATCCGCGGCTTTGCCCCGGGCGTCGCCAAGTTCATCATGATCCGACGCGATCCCTTGGACGCACCATGCAGTACATGAAGCTCGACGTCGCGCAACGCGCCGAGCTGCTCGCGTCCCTCGCGGGCATGCCGGCGTATCTGAAAGCGGCGTTCTCGGGCCTCGGCTCGGAGCCACTGCGCGCGAGCGGGCCCGACGGAGGTTTTTCTCCGGTCGAGCACGTCTGGCATCTCGCCGATCTGGAGCGCGAAGGCTTCGCAGAGCGAATTCGCAAGCTTCGCTCGGAGCATGAGCCGCACCTGCCCGATTTCGACGGCGCCAGAATCGCCGCGGAACGCAACTACCGTTCTTTGTCGTTCCAGGATGGCCTGGCGGCATTCACCGCGGCGCGCGAGAAGAACCTTTCGGTTCTACGGACTCTCGATGCTCAATCCTGGATGCGAAATGGCACCCAGGAGGGAGTCGGGAAGGTGTCGCTCTGCGATATCCCGAGCTTCATGTTGCAACATGACGCGGCGCACCGCAGCGAGATCGAGTCGTGGAAGCGTGCGATGCGGGACGCCTAGCCCGTTCGGCCCGAGCACACCGCGCACTGCGGATCCTTCGCCACGCGCACGCTGCGCCATTCCGTGTTCTTCGCGTCGAGCAGCAGTAGCTTGCCGCCCGGCGTTTCGCCGACACCAGTCACCAGCTTGATCGCCTCCATTGCCTGCAGCGCGCCGATGGCGCCGGTCATCGGCGCGAACACTCCCATCACGGAGCACTGCACGTCCTCCACCTCGCCGTCTTCGGGGAACAGGCACGAGTAGCAGGGCGCGTCGGGCTTGCGCAGGTCGAACACCATCAGCTGCGCGTCGAAGCGGATCGCCGCGCCCGAGACAAGCGGCCTGGCGTGCGCGACACAGGCGCGGTTCACCGCGTGGCGCGTAGCGAAGTTGTCCGAGCAGTCGAGCACGATGTCCGCCCGGGCGATCAGCTCGGGCAGATCGTCGGCGTGCAGCCTCTTCTGCAGCGTGACCAGCTCGACTTCGGGATTCACTGCGGCGAGCGCCGTGCGTGCGGCATCGACCTTCGTCATTCCGACCGAATCGGTCCGGTACAGAATCTGGCGCTGCAGGTTGGTGAGATCGACCCGGTCGGCGTCGGCGATCGTCAGGCGTCCGATACCGCTTGCCACGAGATACAGCGATGCCGGGCAGCCCAGGCCGCCCGCTCCAATGACGAGCGCATGTGCACCGCGCAGCCGCTCCTGCCCCTCGACGCCGAACTCCGCGAGCAGGATGTGACGACTGTAGCGCAGGAGCTGCTCATCGTTCATGGCGCGCCACCACTACGTCCTGCCCAAGCGATCGTCGCGCGGCTGCGCGACGATCGTCTGCTCTACTGAGAGCCTAGCTGCCCTTTTCCTTCTTCGCCTCGGCGACCGTGGCGGGCGGCTTGGTGAGCACCGGCAGGCCCTTCAGGTGCGAGAGCGCCTGGTTGAGCTGGAAATCTTCCTTCGACCCGAGCTCGATCGGCTTGGGGGCTTCCCCCTGCGCGGCCGGCTGAGCCGGCGTGGCCCCGCGCGGTGCGGCCGGTTTCTCCAGGTCCTTGTCCTGGCCGTTCGACAGGTGGCGTTGCAGGTCGGCTTCGCGCACCCGTATGAGCGGGTTCGCGCCGGGCTCTTCGACGATGATATCCGGCGTGATGCCCTTCGCCTGGATCGATTTCCCGCTCGGCGTGTAGTAGCGCGCCGTCGTGAGCTTGATCGCGGTCGAGTTACCGAGCGGCATGATCGTCTGCACCGATCCCTTGCCGAAGGACTGGGTGCCGATCACCGTGGCGCGCTTATGGTCTTGCAGCGCTCCGGCCACGATCTCCGACGCAGAGGCCGAGCCGCCGTTCACCAGCACGACCATCGGCACCGTTTTCGCGCCCGGATGGAGGTTCTTCAGCACGTCGTCGCGCCCGCCGCGCATGTAGTCGTCGGCGCTGGCGAAGTACTTCTTCTTCGCGTCCTCGTTGCGGCCGTCGGTCGACACGACGAGCGTCTTGTTCGGCAGGAACGCCGAGGAGATCGCGACCGCGCCGAAGAGCAGCCCGCCCGGATCGTTGCGCAGATCGAGCACCAGCCCCTTCACGAGACCTTGCTTGAACAGGTTGTCGAGATGGCGCACCAGGCTGTCCGCCGTGCTCTCCTGGAACTGCGACACACGGACCCAGGCGTAGCCGGGCTCGATCAGCTTCGACTTCACGCTCTGCACCCGGATGACCGCACGGGTCAGCGTAAAGACCAGCGGCTGCGCCTCGCCCTTGCGCGTGACGGTGAGCGTGATCTGGGTGTTGGGCTTGCCGCGCATCTTCTTCACGGCATCGTTCAGGTTCATGCCCTTCACGGGCGTATCGTCCAGCTTGATGATCAGGTCGCCCGGCTTGACTCCGGCGCGGAACGCGGGAGTGTCCTCGATGGGCGAGATCACCTTGACGAACCCGTCCTCCATCCCGACTTCGATGCCCAGCCCGCCGAACTGGCCCTGGGTGCCGACCTGCAGCTCGCGGAAGGCTTCCGCGTCCAGGTAGGCCGAGTGCGGATCGAGCCCCGAGAGCATTCCGTTGATGGCTTCCGTGATGAGCTTCTTGTCCTCCACGGTTTCGACGTAGTTCGCCTTGATGGCGCCGAACACCTCGGTAAACGCCCTCAGCTCCTCCACCGGCAGCGGGGAGCGCGCCGAGCGATCTGCGATTGCCTGGAAATTGAGGCTGATCAGCACCCCGGCTACCAGGCCGACGAAGATCAGGCCTGCTTGCTTCATCTTGCTTGCCATCGAACGATCCCTCTCTCTAGTCCCTTCCTCTAATCCCTCTTCAACCACCGAAGAGGATCGAATGCCTTTCCCAGGTGCCTGAGCTCAAAGTATAAACCCGATTGCTGGCCACTACCGCTCGCTCCGACCGCTCCGACGGTCGCGACGACCTCGCCGGCGGCGACCGCTTCGCCCGGCTGCTTGAGCAACGATTCGTTGTTGCCGTAGACAGACAGATAGGCCTCGCCATGATCGATCAGCAGGTTGCCGAAGCCGCGCATCCAATCGGCATACACCACACGCCCTGCAGCGACCGCCCAAACCGCCGCGCCCTCTCGCGTGCGCAGAAAGACTCCTCTGCGGCCGATTGGAGCGCGGCTCTGCGAAAAAAGTTCACCGACCGGAGCAATAAGTTTGCCGCGTAGTGTGGAAAAGATCACACCTGCCGGCCTGCGGAGCGCATTTCCCCCGCGAGCAGGCCGCCGCGCGCACCCCGGCCAGCAAGCAGCGCCCGGATCAGACCTTCGCCTTGCCCTGGGCGGATACGGCGGCGAGGCGCTTGGCGACCTCGCTCGCGTCGCCCAGATACCGATGCCGGAGCGGTCGCAGCCCGTCGTCCAGGTCGTAGACCAGTGGCACGCCGGTGGGGATGTTCAACTCCACGAT